>NVXL01000172.1 GCA_002746115.1 Alteromonadaceae bacterium | reverse complement strand
GGTATAGGCTGTCAGCCCTGCTGTTATCTTTACAACAAATCATATTTCTCTGAAATTCTCGCTTTAAACCTTCGTTCGGAAAGTCAGCTTTAATATAACCATTTACATAAATATAACCCACTCCAAACCCCACTCCTGCCGGCACAATACTGGGTTGATTTGAAGAGGCTTGTTTATATGTTTTAATTACGCCAAAAGACGCATCGCGCGAGCGATGGACCGAAGTATTACCTGATGCCACTTGAGGCGGGGTATGAGCGGCCTTATTATCATTCTGCTTGTTCATAGCGAGCTACCGTGTTAAATAAAAATAGTACTGAGGGTAATCCATTTTAATTTGATGGAATATACAGCGTTATATTGGAATGTAAGAATGGAAATTCATCGGTTACGTCAACACCCATAAAGTAACTTGTTTGGCGCCCACCCACGGTTTCTTGGTAGGTTAAAATAATGTCGACCACACGTCGACCCGGTGTACTATTTGAATTTTTCGTTTCCAGATTTTCTAAAAACTGCTCCACCTCTGGGGGCTGACAGGGAGTCGCGGTCAAATCGATGGATTTTACATACAACGCGGAATAACGATACGCCACAAAGTTCTCTGCCCGTTCCGAATCACTGCGCCCTATATTCGGCTTAAGATTAAGCGCCGTTAATACATCTCTAATACTACGAGTACTCGTCTGATTACCGCTAAGCTCTTCAAGCATCTGAGCAGGCGTAAAAGAGAACAGATGATTGCAGCGCACCATATGCAGTGGTTTATTGTCACTAAGCGACATCGGCGCCTCGGGGCCAAAATAACCAACCGCTACAACAATTGACTCGTCTATTGGGCTTCCTTTCTCGGCCACGCTTAATGTGTCGATAAATTCATTTAACTCATCGCTACTATTCGCTATCAGCACGTAGGTATCCTGCTTATCGATGCTTAAAATCCAACTGACCTGCTCGGCAATATAGCGATAGGGTTGATGACCCTGCTCATCCTTATAGGTGAAAATTGTGTAGTATTGGCGCGGGCTAACACCTAATARTTGAGCKGCRGATTCATTTTCTTTTTCCAGCCCCARGSTAGKAAAATGAGGCCGAAGCGTGCCCGATACATAAAYAAAYKCYTCCATACCCGCGTCGTCAAAACCTTCATCGCCACCGCAGGATGGGCAGGCTTGCGGCTCAATGCCTACAGGGTTTTGCTGCGGCAGAAAGTTTTGCGTAACATCCTTATTAGGCGCTTCGGCAAGATTAAGTTGCGCGACCGGGTCTGGATTCGCCGTCACCGCTTCGCATGATGCTTGGGTTTGCGGGCCCTGAATAGCTGGAGTCATGATTGGTTGTTCCTTTTTAGGTTTAAATATGGACGGTGTTTGCTCAACAAGTAGGGCTAAAATCGCGAGGCTGCGCTCTGGACTTAATACTTGTGGAATCTCTGGGCTTGCGCGCGCCCTACTTTCTGATAAGGATCTTTCTGGTAAGRAGCTKTCTGGCGAAATRCCTTCAGTCAAAAGACTGGCCGGTAAAAGGCTGTCGGGTGCAAGGTCGGTGGGCTCACGCTGTAAAATAGCGTTGCGCAAAGTCTCGGCACTTGCATTTGGATATTGACTCCAAAGTAGTGCCAGCACCCCGCTAACAAAAGGTGTTGCAACACTGGTACCTGTCATTTYCYGRTAGCCACCYCCCGCTGCTGTACTAGTCACATTACTGCCACKGGCAAGTAAGCCATRCTCAGCCACCCAWGCTCCTCGATTAGATTGCGGCTCAATATTGCCTYGCTCATCCATCGCGGCAACGGGTATTACCCACGGGTGTTTAAATATCGAGTTAACCTCGCTTGCGGATTGATTCCCGCTGGCACCTACGAGCAATACACCCGCTTGCTGCGCACGATCATAAGCCTCGTAGAGCTGAGCCACGGGCTCACCTCGTGGGCTAGAGAGACCAATGCTCATGTTAATTATCTTTGCCCCCTCATTAATGGACTCGTGAATCGCTAAGGCGAGCGTCTCTTCTGTCACGGTGGGGCATTGGGATAAGTTGCTTGCTTCGCAAAAAATAGGCTTGGCAATAAAAGTGCACTGTGGGCATATGCCAGGGGCTTTTGAGCTTCGACTGGCGCCAAGCACACCCGCAACAAAAGTACCGTGCTGGCAGGATGGGCTATTTTTTACGGAACACTGCGATGGCTCATTTGTGCCTATTTTTTTTATATTTGTATGATTAAAATCAGGGTGACTACTATCTACTGCGCCGTCAATAATGGCAATCCGCACACTCGGGTCGCCTTGATTACTCGCAAAGATATTTTTAAGTGTTGCATTGTTTATGGTGCAAGTATCCATAACGAGTTATTCACCTAATTATTAGCCGAGTTATTTACTAGATCATTTACCAAGCGTGGCAGTAGTAGAAGCAGCAGCATGCTTTTTATGTTACGTCCCTGAGAATATACGCCACAAACAATTTTCCTGATTGTTTTATCTAATGGTATTATTGGGTTTTTATTAGGGAATTTAAAATTCCATTTTTCACTCACCCTTTAATGGATTCCCCCAAGTTTATTTGAACAAGCAAGGCTAAAATAAACATGAAGTAAATATAAAGTAAATAGAAACACCGCAATACAAGCCCCGGGGGATTACAATGCCAAGCGTAAGGCAAGAGAATTGGCCAGCTCAGCAATGGCCAAAAAGCCGCCACCAAAGCGCGACTAGGGAGTATTGGCCAGGCATGGCCACCCAGCAGCACAACCGACCCAGCCTCGGTTGTTCTTTGCCCTATTGTTTACGCAGCGGAATGGAAGCTATTAGCAAGCTTGGTTTACAGCGAGTACGGGTACATTACAACTCCCCCCTGCCAGCAAAGGTTCAAGCACACGCTTATGCTCAAGGTTTAAATATTTACCTTGCTCCAGGGCAAAGCCATCATTTACCTCACGAGCTAGGGCATGTGGTGCAGCAATTGTCTGGCATGGTGCAAGCCACTACGACGGTCAATGGCATGGCGGTGAATGATGACCCCAAGCTGGAGGATCATGCGACTGAGCTAGGGGATGAGGCCGTTCGGGTTGGTAAGTGTAAACGTGGGGCGGAGACGTAAACCATGAATCAAATACGCCACAATGGCAATCGCATCCCGAGCTAGTGGCAGCCATAGTTATTACCGCTATAATTATTACCGTTACAGTTATTGTCCTTAGTGCCAAGACAACAATTTTCAGGAGTAACTGCATACATTGACGTCAATACCATCACCTTGACACAAACCTTGCTTAAAACACTTCAAACACACATTACAAACGGAATAAACCATGCTATCCGAACAACTAATAAGTAACGTCATTCAGGCCACTAAACTCTACGAAGGTGAAATACCCTACATGTATTTAGACTCGAAAGGTCTAGTCACCGTGGGTGTCGGTTTTTACCTTCCAACAGCAGAAAATGCCACCTCATATCAATTTAATACTCGCAATAATACGCCAGCATCAAGCGAGCAAATAATAAGCGATTATGAAGTCGTCGCCGCTATGCAAGCAAACATGGCCGCCAGTTACTATAAACGTAACAACGGCCTAATTATGCCAACTGAAGAAATAGACGCGCAGTTACGCAGTAAAATAGGCGTATTCGCCACGGAACTTGCAGGGCTCTACTCCGATTTTTATTATTTTCCTGATTCGGTGCAAGAAGCACTATTTGACATGGTATTTAACTTGGGCATAACCAACCTAAGAACCACGTGGCCTAGTTTTAACGCTGCCGTGGGTGAACAAAACTGGCAAGTGGCAGCAGAGCAAAGCAACCGCAAAGCGCCTGTCTCACAAGCACGGAACGAATACGTGAAAAACCTACTACTCAGTGCAGTTTAAATAACTACTTGAATAACTACTTGAATAACTAATAAAATGAACAATGTAATCGGCTTTAACAGCCTAAGCGAGAACACAATACGGCACACGGCTAATGCTTGTGATCTCGCGAATGAAATACAATGGTGTGAGCAGGTTATAGATACCCGAATAAAACTCTATTTCGATCAGGATGTTATTTATTCCAGTATTTACGAATTGGAGCCGCCCGCAGTGCATCATGCCACATCCCCATTCGCACGCTTCATTCAGAAAAACAAGCTGCAATACTTTGAGCGACTTGCACTTATACTCGCCCTACTCCCCCACACGAAACCGCAAGCATTGGACATATTCCGCTGCAAAAATGATATGTCTAACCTACCTTATACGGAATTTGGCTGTGTCGAACTGGATAACGGCAAGCTCTATACCACAGGCGAGACGCTGGCGTTTATCCTTAATGCTGACGATATAGAAGAACGACTAAAAGTACAAAGCTATTTACAGAATATAAGCAAGGCAGGCTTATACCAAGCTTTGACGATACCGACAAGTGCTAACGACCCCCTGCAGATGCAGTGCCCGATACAACTAAACGAAGAGTATTTACATTTATTTACTACGGCTGAGCCCTACCGCCCGGATTTAAGCGATGACTTCCCCGCCCAGAGGATACACTCGGAGATGGATTGGGAGGATTTAGTCCTGCATGATAGTGTCGCCGAGCAAATTGAAGAAATACAAGGTTGGTTACAACACGGCAATACTCTGATGAATGAATGGGGTCTAGGTAAAAAAATCCGCCCAGGCTATCGTGCATTATTTTATGGCCCGCCCGGAACAGGTAAAACCATCACCGCCAACTTGCTGGGGAAAAGTACCGGTCGAGACGTTTACCAAGTGAATCTCTCGATGATAGTTTCTAAATATATTGGCGAGACGGAAAAAAACCTAGAAAAAGTTTTCTCACAAGCAGAAGATAAATCATGGATACTTTTTTTTGACGAAGCCGATGCCTTATTTGGCAAGCGCACCCAAACCAACAACGCCAATGATCAATTTGCCAATCAGAACGTTGCTTATTTGCTGCAGCGGATTGAAACATTCAACGGTATTATTATTTTGGCTTCGAACTTAAAAGAGAATTTTGATGTGGCTTTTTTCCGGCGCTTCGAGTCTATCATTTATTTCCCCATCCCTACCGCCAAAGAGCAACTAGCTCTCTGGCAAAAAGCCATCTCACCTAGATCCCATTTCGCCGCCAATATAGACCTTAACGCACTCGCTAACAAACATAGCCTTTGTGGCGGTTCAATTATGAACGTTATTCGTTATGCTTCGCTAAAATCTCTTTGTCGTAACAGCAACGAGCTTAGTGAAAAAGACATTGAAGAAGGCATACGCCGCGAGCTAGCCCAGCACCAAGACAGAAAACCGATGAGCATCCCCCCTGAGATTGACATATTCAGCTAAACATCGGTGTGCGTCATTACTAAGACGCCGTTGAACTCCGCAACAAATCTTCTCCGCCCCCTATTTAAAAACAACACATTACCTTTTTCTTTAAGCCTACCTTAGTGCCCCCCAAGCACATCAAACCCTGCTTGACGCTCAATGAAAATAGTCGAGTATATTTTAATTTCCTAGTTTTCCCCAAGTTCATAGAAAAAGCAAAGTCTATAGTAGATTCTGACAACTTAATTTTTGTAGAGGTAAAACATGAGCACAATACTTAACGGAAACGTAGAAACTGCAACGCCGAACGCTACAGGTGTCGTATCAGAAAATGCTATTTCTCAGATCACAAGCAAACGATTTTTAGATGAAAATTACTTATTTTCATTAAGGGAAATAAACAAAGATGCAGCGTCATTATCAACAACTGAAATCCCCCCTTACCCCCTCAGCCATACTGAGGCCGTGGGTATTTTAGCTAGTGGATTGGCGTTATTACCGATGTACACTCCCAGACGCCTTGAAGAGTTTATCGATGACTGGAGTAAGGTAGCAGGTACAGAACAAGGAATAAACGCCGTAGAAATATTGAAGACTATTGGTATCCCTCTTGGTGTTTGCGTATGGCTGGATCAATACCTAGTAAGCGACATAACTAAGGATGATCACCCCAATACAGCTAAAAATAACTTTTCTGACTACACAGAAAACTGGGTAAAAGAAGTGCTTCGCGGCGGTTATGTCGCAGGATATTACGAAGGTAATTATCCCGCAGGTAACAGCACGACGCCCACGCCAAACTGCAAAGATAGAGGAGTACTGCAACTCACCAATTGCGGCGGTTCCTCTTCCAGCCAGAATCAAAATTATAAAACCATCACCATTGGAGAAAATTCTGACTCAAGTTGCCCAATACAGTGGCTTAAGGGTGAATAGTATTTTTACCTAGGTGTGTGCTTTTAACTAAGCATGCACTTTAATTAGGGCATGGATGCCTTATTCGATTCTAAGTATATTCCCCTCTCAACGCAACATATCCCCCTTCCGACCTCCAAACAAAAAAACAAAACTCAACAACCAAACTCTCTATAAGTTAACAAACTCTATACCTTATAAATTCCTAGTTTCCCCCAAGTTCCGAGAATAGCCCAAGTCTATACTTAGGTTATACCAAGATTTCGGTGAAAAAACACTCACATGGTTTTCCCTATTATTTTGGTTATTTATTGTTGAATTGAAATATGCCATATGCACAGAATTTTTTGTATACCTCACCCCCACGCCAGCTTTAGAGAGAGAAACATTATGACAACAGATTCAAACCAAAGCGTTAATGCTCAAGTAACGGATAGTGTAGCAAGCACCAACACATCGACTGTCGCGCTAGCGCCAGCCATGGCGATGGGAAGCTTGTATGAAACACTTAGCAACTCCATCAGCATGGCCACATCGAACGCCGTGTTTGCCCAACAGCAAAGCTACATTAATTACCAAACAGCAACGACAATGGGGGTAAAAAGTCTGATTTCGTAAACACCTACCGCCATAAAAAACTCAATTGCAAGGACGCTTATTGAGCTTAGCTCAACCAATCCAAACTCATACTCTAAATCAAACTTCCAGCTAACATCCGCCGTCTTATTATTTCCACCGAAAATAAGCCCTAGCTCCCAGTTTATTCTCTTGCCGCCGCCCAAGCGCCAGAGCCCGTCAACCACGAGCCCTATACCGGTTGAGACCGCTCGGCTAGCCTCTTTAAAATACCCGCGACTTGTTATTCTATGAGGGTATCTAGGCATTTAATATAACGTCTTCATGTATATAGCGGAATGAACTATCAATACAGTCGGACTGGGACATCTCGTTAACTCCAATTATTCATACCTTGGCGTTAACAATACAGCCTGAACTTTAAGGCTGCCTTAGATAAGTCATTTATCTTGGACGAGGATGAAATATGGCGGCTAGAACATCTACCTGTACTTGAAGCACAAGACACCATCAACTACTATTATTTAACAAGCGTGTTTAACTATTAGGATAAATCTACATATTTGTCCCATACGGCTACATCTCAAGCAAGCTCCGCTTTCCCACCGATTTAATATAGCGATATATGTACATCTTATCGCAAAAAAGCATTTAACAAGCGCACCATTAACAGGCACTCAAATAAAGTCACAATAATAAAGGCTTAACATGATGAATAGAAAAAACATCACGTATATATTAAAGGTAGGCATACTCGCAACACTAGGGTTAGCGGCCACATGCTCATCATCCGAGAAGGCAGTACCCAAAGCCCCTGTTACCGGCGCGGAAGGCTCAACTTGGAAACCTCAGATAACCAGCCCCTGTAACGCAGAGCTTAACTGGATAAGCAAACCAAGCTTGCCAACGGAGGTCGCCTCAGGTCAAAGTAATTGTAATTTTCAGCACCCCGGCAATATCCAGTGCTGCAGGTTTATCACCAGCCGCTTGTAAATTGAGGCCAAGCTGGGTGCGGCGATATATGTAGCC
>NVXL01000018.1 GCA_002746115.1 Alteromonadaceae bacterium | reverse complement strand
TGGCGTATCGAAAAAAGTCCAACGTCGTCCGATGGAGTTCGGCATGTTTATGTGGGGCAATGACGATGCTCCAGGGCGTGAAAAATACAAGCTTATGCTTGATGGCGCTAAGTATTTTGATGAAAACGGCTTTGATTCGGTTTGGACGCCAGAGCGTCACTTTAGCGCCTTTGGTGGTCCGTATCCGAACCCGGCAGTTACCTGTGCGGCTTTAGCGGCGATTACTAAAAACGTCGCGATTCGTTCTGGCTCGATCGTCTCGCCCTTACATCATCCGGTGCGAATTGCTGAAGATTGGTCGGTGATTGATAACTTATCCGATGGTCGTGTCGGTTTGTCTTTTGCTGCGGGTTGGCAGCCGAATGACTTTATTATCAAGCCTGAGAATCACAAGAACAACAAGCAAGTGATGTTGGATCAAATCGAGACAGTAAAAAAACTTTGGCGCGGTGAAGGCGTTGAGTTTGAAAACCCAATGGGCGATATGGTTGAGGTATTCACCTTGCCGCGTCCAGTGCAAAAAGAGCTGCCTGTTTGGTTAACGACGGCAGGTAACCCAGAATCTTATCGGCAAGCCGGTGCCAAAGGCGTGAATGTATTGACGCATTTGCTGGGTCAAAACATTGAAGAAGTTACCGAGAAGATCCGTATTTACCGCGAAGCGCGCAAAGAAGCCGGGCTAGACCCAGCAGCGGGTAAGGTCACCTTGATGTTGCATACCTTTGTGGGGGAGTGTAACGACGAAGTGCGTGAAATCGTGCGTGAGCCGATGAAGGAGTATTTACGCAGCGCCATGAAATTGGTGATCGACTTTGCTTGGTCCTTTCCGGCATTTAAACGCCCTGGTGGGCAAGATGCTAAAGTCGAAGATATTAATATTAAAAACCTAAGCGCTGAAGAGACGGATACGATCTTGGATTTTGCGTTTGAGCGTTATTTTGAAAACAGCGGCCTGTTTGGCACGGTTGAAACCTGTAATAAAATGATCGACCGCTGTAAGGGCGCTGAAATTGACGAGATTGCTTGTCTACTCGACTTTGGTGTTGAGACTGACGCGGTTATGCAAAGCCTGCCCTTGCTGAAAGAAGTCCGCGACAGCGCTAACGCATTGGCGGATATTCCTGAGAGCGAGCAAGAGCTTGATCAAACCTTACCTGCTCAACTAGAACGCCACGAAGTGACTCATTTTCAGTGCACGCCATCTATGGCGCGTATGTTAAGTTTTGATCCGGAAGCGCGTCAGCAAATGGGCAAGCTCAAACATATGATGGTCGGTGGTGAAGCCTTCCCGAATGCCTTAGCGAAAGACTTAAAAGAAATTTTAAACGGTCGTCTGACGAATATGTACGGACCGACTGAAACCACGATTTGGTCGACGACTCAAGAAGTGGAAGATCCGGGTAATATTCCTATCGGTCGTCCGATTGCCAATACGGATATTTATATTCTTGATGAAAATCGCCAGCCAACGCCTATTGGGGTTCCGGGGGATTTATTCATTGGCGGCCAAGGCGTGGTACGCGGTTATTTGAATCGCCCTGATTTAACCGATGAACGTTTTATTCCGAACCCATTTAAAGACGATGGCTCACGGATGTATTGGACCGGTGATTTAGCCAAATATCGTGACGATGGCGTGATTGAGTTTCTTGGTCGTATCGATCATCAAGTTAAAATCCGAGGCTACCGAATTGAGCTTGGCGAAATTGAGGCCATGCTGGGTAATCACGAGGCGGTACGCGATTGTGTATTGTTACTACGTGAAGATAACCCGGGTGATCAGCGCTTAGTTGCGTATATGGTTCCGCAGGGTGCGGCGCCAGATGCTAACGATATTCGTGAGCACTTACGTAAGAACTTGCCAGAATACATGGTGCCAAATGATGTGGTGATACTGGATGCCATGCCGTTGACGCCTAACGGCAAGCTTGATCGCAAGCAGCTGCCAGTACCTGGCACCTCGCAAAGCGCTACCGCTGAGTACGAAGCTCCCGAAGATCAGCTGCAAGAGACCATTGTGAATATCTGGCAGGAGACTTTACACCTAGATAAAATCGGCGTTAAAGATAACTTCTTTGACCTTGGTGGCCATTCTTTGTTAATTGTGCGGGTGCATCAATTATTAAAAGAGCAGGTGGAGAAACCAATATCATTGACGGATCTTTATCGCTTCCCAACGATTAAGTCTTTGACGGAGTTTTTGAATTCCGATGATCAAAATAAGTCATTGAAGAAAAGTAGCGATCGCGCCTCAAGACGACGAGAGCGTATGGGCTTGCGCAAGCGCGGCCGCAAATAGACTTGTTGTTTATTTGCAGTAATTGACACTGTGTGAAACCTCTAACTTTGTTTAGGGGTTTCCTTGTATTTGGCGTTTGTAATATGGCGCCAAATACACGTATAAAAAACACACCCTAATTATTAACCCCAACAAAAGATCGAGACGATGGATAATTCTGAAACTGAAGATTTTGGTGGCTATGGCATCGCTATAGTGGGTATGGCTAACCGCGTACCGGGTGCGAGCAATCCAGATGAATACTGGCATAACCTAAGCAATAGCATTGAATCTGTTAAGTTTTATACCGACGAGCAGATGGCAGAAGCTGGGGTTACTCCTGACCTGCTTAAAAACCCCCACTACGTAAAAGCTGGGGCGCACTTAGATAAAATGGATCAGTTTGATCCGGATTTTTTCGGCTTTAGCCCGAAAGAGGCGGGCATTCTCGATCCTCAGCATCGTCAGTTTTCTGAATGTTGCTGGGAGGCGCTAGAGCGCTCAGGCCATACACCTGCAAAATTTGATGGCGCTATTGGCGTATTTGCAGGCTCTGGTATGGCGGCGTATTTTGCCCACAATATTATTACCAACCCTGAGCTGGTTAATTCGGTCGGCATGTTCTTATTGCGCCATACCGGTAACGATAAGGACTTTTTGGCGACGCGGGTTTCTTACAGTTTTAACCTCAAAGGCCCAAGTGTTAACGTGCAAACGGCCTGTTCAACGTCTGCCGTTGCGACTCACCTAGCCTGTCAAAGCTTGTTAAGTGAAGAGTGTGATATGGCCTTGGCGGGTGGTGTCACCATCGACTTGCCGCATCACCGTGGTTATTTATATAAAGAGAATGAGATTCTTTCGCCTGACGGCCATTGTCGGGCTTTTGATCATCGCGCTAAAGGCACTATTTTTGGTAGCGGTACTGGCGTCATTGTTTTACGTCGCTTAGAGGAAGCCATTGAAGATGGTGATCATATTCATGGGGTGATTATTGGCTCTGCGGTTAACAACGACGGCTCCGCTAAGGTGGGTTACCTTGCCCCAAGTGTTGAAGGTCAAGCCGAAGCAATTACTGAAGCTTTGGAAATTGCCGATATCGATGCTGACTCGATAGGTTACGTGGAATGTCACGGCACCGGTACTCCGGTTGGTGACCCGATTGAAGTGGCAGCACTGACCGCCGCGTTTAACGAGACTACTGAGCGCCGTGGTTTTTGTGGTTTAGGCTCAGTTAAAACCAATATTGGTCACTTGGATACAGCAGCGGGTGTTGCGGCGATTATTAAAACCGCCTTGTCACTTGAGCACAAACAAATCCCGGCCAGCTTGAATTACGAAGCGCCTAACCCGACGATTGATTTTGCGCGTTCGCCATTTTACGTTAACGACAAACTTAAAGAATGGAAAGCCGGAGACGAGCCTCGTCGTGCCGCTGTAAACTCTTTAGGTGTAGGCGGAACCAACGCCTTTATCATTATTGAAGAGCCGCCTGAGCGTAAATCTTCACCAGAATTTAAAGGCAGTAATCATTTAATTGCCTTCTCTGCTAAAAACCGTAAAGCCTTAGATGGTTACGGTGAGAAGCTTGCGAACTTCTTAGAGGAGCGCCCAGACATTGATATGGCCGATGTGGCCTACAGCTTATTTGAAGGCCGTGAAGACTTTGATAACCGTCGTGTACTTGCCGTGCGTGATCGTGAAGAAGCCATCGCTGTTTTGAAAAATAATGATCAGCGCCGTATATATACTCACAGTGCGGATGATGAAGATAAGTCTGTCGTCTTTATGTTCCCCGGTGGCGGTGCCCAGTACGCGGATATGGGTTTAGGGCTTTATAACAGCGAGCCTGAATTCAAGAAGATTATGGATCAAGGTTTCGAGATACTGAAAAGTAAAACCGGCCTAGATTATAAAAACTTTATTTTTGTCGGTGATCAATCGCTTGATGCGGTTAAAACTGAACTGAAAAAACCTTCGGTACAATTGCCGTTAATATTTTTAACGGAATACGCCTTAGCGAAACTTTGGATGCTTAAAGGCCTTGAGCCAACGGCCTTGATTGGTCACAGCATGGGTGAAAATACCGCCGCTTGTTTAGCCGGTGTATTTAGCTTTGCCGATGGCATGGGCTTAGTCTTATTGCGCGGCCAATTAATGGATGACGTGCCCGAAGGCGGCATGCTTGCAGTGCAATTACCTGAAAATCAATTACGCGAGCATCTGCACGACAAGCTTGCGATGGCCGCAATTAACAGTCCGATGCTTTCTGTGGCCTCAGGTACTAAGCAAGACTTAGCGGATTTGTCGGAAAAGCTCACTGCTTTAGATATTGAAAATAAACCCGTACGTATTGATATTGCTGCCCACTCTTGGTTGCTTGACGGGATTATGCCGGCGTTTAGAGATTATCTGCGCAGTATTAAACTTAGTAAGCCTAAGTTGAAGTTTATTTCCAACTACACTGGGACGTGGATTAGCGATCAGGAAGCGACTGATCCTGAATACTGGGTAAAACATTTGCGTAATACCGTACGCTTTGCCGATGGTATTAATACCTTATTAGCGGAAGAAGGGCGTGTATTCTTAGAAGTCGGCCCTGGTAATACCCTTGGCTCGCTCACTCGTCAAAACCCGGAAGCGCCTGCGCAACGCGTATTCTCGACCTTGCGTCACCCGAAAGAAGAGACCGCAGACGACAGTTATTTTTACACGGTATTTGGTCGCCTTTGGGCTGTCGGTCTACCCGTTACACACGAGCAAATCTGGCCAGAAGGGGCACGTCAGCGTATTCCATTACCGACGTATGCATTTAATCATAACTCGTATTGGATCTCCCCCGGCAAGCCTGCGCAAGACAGCAGTCAGGTATTTGCAGCGCTGGATAAAATCGAAAATACTGACGACTGGTATAGTAAGCCGGTTTGGGTACAGCAAGGTGTTTTGGCTAAACCTGCAGAGCCGCAGACTTGGTTAGTTTTTCTTGATGACAGTGGCATCGGTCAAGAGATGGTAAGTAAACTGCGTAACGACGGCCATAAAGTTGTGACCGTTACTGAGGGGGATGCTTATCATCAAATCAGTCAAGAGCAGTATCGCTTATCGCCTGAATTGGGTCTTGAAGCTTACGATGCACTTGTTAAGGATTTGGTCGCGAGCGGCAATTTCCCGGA
Organism: Alteromonadaceae bacterium; assembly: GCA_002746115.1. GTDB lineage: Bacteria > Pseudomonadota > Gammaproteobacteria > Pseudomonadales > Cellvibrionaceae. The sequence continues at coordinate 49,774 of NVXL01000018.1, read as the reverse complement.
TCGCTTATTACATCTTTGGTTATTAACACAAGATGAGAGCTTCCGCCCTGGGTCGAGCTTTTTACATCGTAACCAAGAGCATGGTTTTTATAGCTTATTCTTCTTCGCGCGCGCCATGGCGGACGAAGGCTTAGTCGATCGCAAGTTGCATATGATGGTTTACGCCAACGGCATGCAGCAAGTGGGCGATGAGCCGGTGGCATACCCAGAAAAATCGACGGTGATTGGTCCGTGCAAAATACTCCCGCGTGAATTCCCTCAAGTCAGTGTGGCCTGTTTTGATATTGATCTACCGCAGAAGACTGAAAGTGGCGGGTTTTTCGCGCGTAAAAACACTGAGTCGGAGATACCGAGCAGTATTTATAAGCTGATTGCGAACGAGTTATATGCCCCAACGAGCAATGGTTTTTTTGCTTATCGTAACGGTGTGCGCTGGCAGCGTCATTATGACCGCGCCCTGCTTAATAAAGGAAAGGCCTCGAAAGACCATTCATTGAAGGGGAGTGCATCACCAGAAGCCGGTGTGGCCGAGCGTATACGCGATCAAGGCGTCTACTTAATTACCGGTGGTTTAGGCGGCATTGGTTACGTTATGGCACAAGCCTTAGCGGAAAAATACAACGCTAAACTCGTCTTGGTTAATCGTACTCCATTGCCCGATCGTGCTGAGTGGGCGGCATGGTTACGTGAGCATGGCCACGACGATAAAATCAGTGCTGGCATTACTAAGGTGCGTCAACTTGAAGAGCTTGGCGCTAACGTGCATGTATTTAGCGGCGACGTTACTGACGCCGACCGCATGAACGAGATCGTTGCAGAAGCCAGCGAGATTTGCGGTGAAATTAACGGCGTTATTCACGGTGCTGGTACCGTAAATGATGGCTTAATTCAGATGAAAAGCCAAGGCGATGTCGAGATGGTGTTTGCACCTAAAGTCTATGGGACTTTGGTGTTAGATGAAATATTCGAAAATAAAAATCTCGATTTCTTTGTTGTGTTCTCATCTACTTCTACGGTAATTGCACCGGTTGGTCAGATTGATTATGTGGCCGCAAACGCCTTCTTAAATGCATTTGCGCAAAAACGTAATCACAGCACTAGCGGTTACACCCTTGCAGTTAATTGGGGTGTTTGGAATGAAGTGGGTATGGCTGCTGCCAGTGCCGCACAAATGGGCTACGGCAATAACCGGCCAAAAGAAGAGGAGAGCGATGCACGCTATCCTTTATTTGAAAAACATATCCGCACCACTAAAAACGGTCGAGATTTACATTATTTCAAAGCGCATTACACCAGCACGCAGCAGTGGGTATTAGATGAGCATCGTACTAAAAAGGGTCAAGCTTTGTTGCCCGGTACGGCGTATATCGAATTAGCGCGCGCAGCTTTGAGTGAGTGTGGTGAAAATGGAGCCTTTGAACTTAAAGAATTAATTTTCTTAAAAGCGCTTTATGTCCCAGAAGGTGAAACATTAGCGACACGTGTTAAATTAACGCAAACCGTTGAGGGCTATGACTTCGCGATACAAAGTGAGGCCAGTGATGCGAGTGGGCAGGCTGGTTGGCAAACTCATGCTGAGGCTCGCATTATTATCGGTATAGCCGAGGTGGAAGAAAAAGACGATCTTGATACGGTATTGCTACGCTTAGATTTGGCTAAAAGTGATGAAGATCTACCGGCGATTCGCACCCTGCAAGAAGAGCACCTTAACTTTGGTGGGCGCTGGCAAGTACTGCGTGAAGCGAATTACATTGATCAAGAGTCGGTGGCGCGCTTAGCCTTAGATAAAAAATATGATCAGGACTTGGAGGATTATAAAATCCACCCGGCCTTGCTGGATATTGCTACTGGCTACGCCATGCAGCTTATTAAGGGTTATACCGATGGCGGCAGTCAGTTATGGGTGCCGGTATCTTATGCTAGCTTTAAGTTCTTTAAGCCTTTAACGGGCTCAATTTATAGCTGGGTGAGCAATAGCAAAGCAAATACTGCCGACGACGATTTTGCAAGCTTTGACATTCGTATGTATGACAGCCGAGGCACTTTGTTAGCCGAGGTAGTTAAGCTAACGATTAAACGCTTGGATGGTGTTATCGATTTCTCTACACCTGATAGTAATATAGTGGTCGAGAAAGACAGTTCTCTTGGTTCAAAAGGCGATGTTGAATTCCGTCAGTTGTCGCCTTCAGAAATGGCATTCCAACATAACCTGTCACAAGGTATTTTGCCGGAAGAGGGCGTGAAGACACTGTTTAATGTGTTAGCTAATTCTAGTGATCCGGAAGTGATTATTTCTTCTCTAGATATTGAGGGTTTGATTGAAGAGGTCGACGCGACAGCGGCTTCGTTGCATCAGCAAGATGATGACACGAAATTTGCTCGCCCTGAGCTTGATAACGATTATGTTGAGCCGAGTGATGATATTGAGCGTACCTTGGTCGGTTTCTGGGAAGAGTTACTTGGTGTTGACCAAGTGGGTGTTGAAGATAGCTTCTTTGACTTAGGCGGTCACTCGCTTGTTGCTGTGCGTTTGTTTGCCAAAATTCAACAAGCTTACGATGTCGATTACCCCATCTCAATTTTGTTTGAAGCGCCGACGATTTCTGCGTGTGCAGATATGCTGCGTGAAGTGGTGGGTGATGCTGGTGGCAGTGATGAGGGCGATGCCAAAGAGAAGACGCATAAAGCGCGTTACACCCATTTGGTGCCAATGCATTCAAGCAAGTCTAGCCAGTTAACGCCGTTCTTTTTGGTGGCGGGTATGTTTGGTAACGTACTGAACTTACGGCATTTGGCGCAGCTTATTGGTGAAGAGCGTCCGTTCTATGGTCTGCAAGCGCGTGGTTTATACGGCGACCATGAGCCTCACGGCACGTTTGAAGAGATGGCGAAGGATTATATTGCGGAAATTAAAACCGTACAGCCTGAAGGGCCTTATATTTTAGGTGGCTTCTCCGGTGGTGGTATTACAGCTTATGAGATGACTAAGCAGTTAAAAGCCGCAGGCGAGGAGGTGTCAGCGTTAATATTCTTGGATACGCCGTTGCCGTATAACGATCCCTTGAGTTCGGTTGATAGAATGTCGATTCACTGGCAGCGTGTCCGTAGTAAAGGGCTTAATTACTTTGCCGAGTGGGCAAAAAACCGTTATCAGTGGGAATTGAAAAAATTCAGTAAGCGTTTTGCTGACGCCGAAGAAAATTCTGAAACACCGGCTGACTTTAAGTCGGGTGAGATGGAGGCGGCTTTTTATCGTGCGCTGTCGCGTTATGATATTGAGCCACTTGATATCAAAGCTGAGCTATTCCGACCTAAGCTGCCTGTGTTATATAACTTAAGTGGTGGTCGTGTGGCCAACTCAGACCGGGAGATTATCCATAAAGATAATGGTTGGCCGCGTTACCTTGTGGACTTGAAAGTATCAGAAGTACCCGGTAATCACGACAGTATGGTACTTGAGCCAAATGTACGGGTATTAGCGACTAAGATGCGTCAATGTATTGATGCTGCGGACCCTAAAAAGAAATAAATTAAACTGATTAGATCAGGGGGAGATTCTCTCCCTCTGCTTTCTAGATAAAGAGTAAAATCAAAAGAAAAAATGAAGACAAAGTTAAAGACAAAGACAAAGACAAAGGCAAGCTTATGAGCGATAAAGAGCAGGAACTTTCCTCGGCATTAAAACAGGGGATGCGTTATTTAGCCTCTGGTGTCTGTATCATTACGGCACAAATGCCTGACGGCGAGCGCGTGGCGATGACGGCATCGTCGGTTACCTCGGTATCGGACAATCCACCGTCTTTACTTGTCTGTGTTAATCAGCAAGCAAAACTGGATATGGCGCTTACACATACCGACAAATTTAACGTCAATATTTTAAGTCGTGATCAAGAAGATCTCTCAAATAATTGTGCGCGGCCTTCGCAAGGCGATAGTCGTTTTCAAAGTGGCAATTGGGTGAAAGATTCTAATTCCGATATTTATTACCTTGAAGATGCGCTGGCGGTATTTTTATGTGAGAAAAAGAAGGTGGTCGCTCACGGGACGCATAATATCTATATCGGCGATATTTGGAAGGTACATGTTAGCGATGGCTCATCGAATATTTTAGTCTACGCCAACGGTGCCTATCATTATTTGTAGTCTGTCAGCTTAATTAATTATTTTTTATGTATTTTTTTTTGATTGGTTGAATTTATTTGATGTCGATAAATAACAGCAGTAATACTTGTTTTTAGGTACTGTGATTTAGATGTAGTGGTTTAGATGTAGTGGTTCAGGCGTGATTTACTCAAACGTGTTTTGATGGGAATAGTGCTTATGTTGACTAGAATTGTCCAGGCCTTGCGAGGCATGTCGCTTAGCTTATACTGCCTTGCCCTGTTAGCTTGTGGTGGCAACGGCAGCGGAGGTGTTGCAAACCCTGAATCTGAAGCGATACTACTGTGTCCATCGGACGGGCAAATAATTACCGGGGACGACTCCTTCGCCCTGTCCAGTCGTCTTTCTCCTAACTGCCTTGCCCTAACGAGTAAAACCGCCTCGGCGAATGATATTCAGGTGGTTAATGCCTTTGAAAACATCACCTTTGACCGTCCTGTTGATCTCGCTCAGGTGCCCGGGACTAATTACATTGCTGTGGTTGAGCAGGCGGGTGTTATTCGTGTTGTTGAGAATACCCCACTAGTCTCCAGAAGTGAAATCTTTATGGATTTGAGTTCACAGCTTGTATTTGATGGTAATGAGCAAGGCCTAGTTAAGCTTACCTTTGATCCTAATTATCAACAAAATGGCTATTTTTACCTGACCTATGCGGGTAAACCCGACTTGCTCCCAGCCGATAGCTGCGGCGATATGTGCTCGGTAATTTCAAGATTTCAGCGCCTTGACGATAATGATTTACAGGGGGACGCTAGTAGCGAAGAGATCGTACTTATTATTCCCCAGCCGGGTGCGGTACATAATGCTGGTAATCTTATTTTTGATGATGAAGGGTATTTATATATTGGCGTAGGCGATGGTGCTTGGGGAGCAGATCCGGATAACAATGCTCAAAACCGTACCACCTTTAAAGGCGCTATTTTACGTATCGATGTCAGTCAGGGCTTACCTTACCAAATACCGCCAGATAATCCTTTTGTTAACGAAACGGTAGAAGTCCCTACTGTTGTAGGGGAGGGAGAGCTGATAAAAAAAGAAATCTGGGCATTTGGTTTTCGCAATCCGCATCGTTTTTCGTTTGATCCGTTTACTGGCGATATGATTGGCAGTGATGTTGGGGAAGGCGATTTTGAAGAGTTAAATATTGTTAGTGCAGGTCGTAATTACGGTTGGAAAGTTTTTCAAGGCAGTTTACTTTACCGGGGCTTCGGGAATACACGTGGCACGGATGTTTTTACAGCGCCATTTTTCGAGTACGACCATAGCGTCGGGCAGGCCATAGCGGGCGGCCTGGTCTATCGCGGCCTGGCCTTTCCACGGCTTTTTGGTGCCTATATATATGGCGATGTTTCGACAGGTACAATTTGGGCCTTACGTAAAGACGCTGAGCATCAGGTTACAGAAAATGTCGTGGTTGGCAATGCCGGTGGTTTTAGTGTTAGCGCATTTGCTGAAGTGGACAATGAAATATATTTTAATAATATCTCTCAAGAAATTATTCAAAAATTCGAAGCTTCCGATGGTTCAGGAACGGGGGTGCCTGAAATGTTATCTGAAACCGGTATCTTCACCTATCTTACGCCATTAACCCCCGCTCCTGGCGTCCTGCCTTATGATGTTACGAGTGCGTTATGGAGCGATGGCACGGTAAAATCGCGCTGGTTAATTTTACCTGATGAGAGTCAGATAACCTTTGATGAGGATGGCGCTTGGGAGTTTCCTCTGGGCGCCGTATTGGTGAAGCATTTTGCGATCGATCTTGATCAGACGACTGATACTGGTGCTAATACAGCGACTGAAATGTTGCATGCGCTAGAAACACGGGTATTACTTAAAACCGATTTTGGCTGGCAAGGGTTTACCTATCGCTGGGATGCGCAGCAACAAGATGCGCAGTTGCTACGGGCATCGGCTGAGGAGACTCTAAGCGTCGTCACTGAAAATGGCCTTGTTGATCAACGCTATGTGTACCCGGGGCCTGAGGATTGCGGTCGTTGTCATAATGCCTCGCAAGGTTTTGTTTTGGGGCTACGTACAGCACAATTAAATCGTGCAATAGATTACCGTGTGAACGTTGACCCCTTTGCACCATTATCGGCTCAGGATGAGCGGGTCAGCAGTAATCAGCTGAATACTTTAAATCATCTGAACCTGTTTACGGACAGTTTATTTACTGATGACTTGTCCACTGATGGTGTGTCGGATGCAAGCCAGTACCCAAATCATTACGCCGCCTTAACTGACGACTCGGCGAGCCTTGAGCGGCGTGCGCGCTCATATCTTGCCAGTAACTGTGCGCATTGCCATAACCCGGGCAACGCCCTTCCTAATAGTTTAGATTTCCGCTACACCGATCCATCCGCGCCGATTAATGTGATCAATCTTGAGCCTGTGAACTCTTTGGCTGTTGATGATGCGATTATGGACGAAGCTAAAATTATAGTACCTGGTCGTAAGGATTTGAGTGTGCTTTGGCATCGCATGCAAGCCCTAGACAATATGCGTATGCCACCAATTGCGAGTCACAAAATCGACGCTGTGGCGGTGGATGTGATTGGTGAATGGATTGACGCTATGTGAGGGGCAAGCTCAAGATATGCTTAAAACTGTTTTATTCAATCAGCACAAGGCGATATAGTAAGCCTTTCTATTAATATGAGTGCTGAGATGTTTATTGGTTTTGATTATGGTACCTCCAATTGTGCCATTAGCGTGATGGATCAGGGCGATGCAAAGCTGCTTCCTGTTCACGGCGACAGCTGCTTTATCCCTTCTACTTTGTATGCCTTAGATCGCACTTTGATCGTCGATGCTGTGCTGCAAAATATGCCGCAAGATACCGCATTGAGTACCTCCTTCTCAGAGCAGCGAAGCCAAGCGCTTAACGTCGCCCGTAATACGAAAAAACACTTAGGTATTCGTGACGACGAGCAAACCTGGTTCATGGGTAATGAAGCGATTGAAAACTATATTGATTACCCAGGGGAGGGCTGGTTTGTTAAATCCCCAAAGTCGTTTTTAGGTGCCAGTGGCCTATTGCAAGGGCAGGTGGCTTTCTTTGAAGATATTGTGACCCTGATGATGCAGCATACTAAGCGCTCGGCGGAAGCCCATGCGGGGGCGACGTTTACTCAAGCGGTGATAGGCCGACCTATCAACTTTCAAGGGGTTGGCGGTGAGCAAAGTAATCAGCAGGCGATAGAGATTTTGACGCGTGCGGCAAAAAATGCGGGTTATCGCGAGGTTGAGTTTTTCTATGAGCCTTTGGCGGCGGGCATCGATTTTGAAACAGGCTTACAGGAAGATAAAACTGTATTGGTGCTGGATGTTGGCGGAGGCACCTCGGATTGCTCGATAGTCAGGATGGGGCCCTCGTATCGCGATTGTGATGATCGCTCTAAAGACTTTATCGCACATAGCGGTGTCCGTGTTGGCGGAAATGACTTTGATATTGATTTAAATTATAAAGCTTTTATGCCTTTGCTGGGGCGAGATAGCTTTTTAAAGAATGGTCTTCCGGTCCCTTCAAGCTATTACGCGAATGCCGCAAAAATAAATGATATTGTTGCACAAGGTGATTTTGGTAGCGCAAAGTGCGCTAAAGAAATCGTTGATTTAATTCGCAATGCAAAATCCCCTGAGTTAATTCGGCGCCTACAGACCTTGCAGAAAAATAATCAAAATTACCAACTTTCACGTAGTGCTGAGCAATGCAAAATTGCGTTATCTGAGCAGGCGATACACGCTGTGGATCTCGGCTATCTTGAGCCGGGGCTTACGCGTGAGGTTAGTGCAAGCTATTTTGAGCAGGCTGTTGAGCGTCCTTTGCGAGCGGTGACGGATTTATTGGAAGAGGCAATCAAGCAGGCGGGTTGTAAGATTGATTTGGTCTACGTGACAGGTGGAAGCGCTAAATCTCCGGTACTGCGCCGTGTTATCGAGGAAAAATTTAAAGGTGTTCCCATTGTTGATGGCGATTATTTGGGGAGTGTGGCGGCCGGTTTAGCTAAGTGGGCGGACAAGATTTTCCGCTAATCTGAATTGATTTGTTTGTAATGTGATACATCATAATAGATGCCAGCACCGCATAATTGGTGCTGGTATTTTCATTCTAAGTCTAGTTAACGTATGCTCAATGTTGTTTTACGTGCCATTTTTTTACGTCAATGTTGAATGGTGCGCCATTTGTGCGAATGAATTTTGTACTGCTGTGTTGTTGCTCGCAATTTATACGATCTCACCTAGTCAAAGTACAATCAATATGGCATTATTCTTATGCGACAAAAGGTTAACTAAGTGATTGTTTAGGTGATTGTCTTCTAAGGCTTGTATAAATCATTGTCGATTACGTTAGCTTACTTTCTATTTAGTAAATACTACCCGGGAATTTCATGTCGGCCTTAATAATCCGAAAGGGCTATTAAACGGGTTTGATTTTTCCCGAATTTGTTTGTTGAAAGATTTTTTGCTTAATGTTAAGTGCTTAACCTTGGCGTATTTTAATTTTTCACAGTTATTTTTATTAGAAATGTTTAGGATATTTAGGGGGTTCACTTGAGCGATTTTCATCAAAAATTATTGTGTCTTGAAGCGCAATACGCAGTATTAAATATGTCAGCAGATTTAGATGCTCAAGATGGTAACTTGCTGGGAATACAAAAAAATATTGCGGAACTATATGAGCAGTATGTGAGTAAGCTTGTTGTCGTGAAGCGATTCGCTAATGGTGAATGTGCTTTTCGGGTATTTAATAAAAGCGATGAGTTTATCGCTGAGATTTATGGGTCATATGACCACGTTCAGAACCTTGCCTGCTACAGTGGCGATGACTTCTCAGTAAATAGAGAGCGTTCAAGTAACTTGGAGCTTTCGGTTTCAATGCGTAGCAATTTGTTAGAGACAATATTCGTTTATGTTAACGATGATATTGTTTACCAGGGGGATTCGTATACTCAAGCAGAATCAGCTTATAGAAATCAAATTGAAATACTTGAATCTGTTAAGCCAGAGCATATTCTGAAAAATTCCACGTATAGTAAGTTAGAGTTTTCTGTTGAGATGTAAATGCCATCCTCTCTGGAAGCCGATTTTTCTCCTAGCTTCATTAGTAAGCTAGGAGCGGCGGCTTCTTCACGTGGCTATCTTAGTCCAGCCTAAGTGCCATCCCTCCCCCTTCCTCCGCCCAATTAGTTTGTCATTCAAATGGTGATCTTTTGTTACCTGTTTGAATGTTGTCTTTTTACGTCTCAAATTCAATATAACCAAAGTGAAGGTCAAAAAACAGGCTCTTCCTCTCGCCGTGCTTCTCGAAAGATAATATATAGAATTAATCGCTATATGCAAATTAAAGTGTTTTAATGCGCGCCATTATCCATGCTTGGCGCGCCAATTATCGTTGACAATTACGGCCCGATATTAAAGAATGGCTGTACTTGTTTGATCTATTGGTTCTCGCAGGATTTCACTTATTCCAAAAGATGAAGTCTGTTGAGGGCTTATTGGTCGTCAAGTGGCATCTAGCAATTGGACCCCCTTGTTTATCGAACTCCTGTAGTGCAACTCATTGATGATGTGTATGCAATCGATAGGCATGGTATCCGATGTGTTTTGATGCAATAGATAAATGCGACACGAAGCACTGTTAACGTACATGACAAGAACAAAACATAAAAAACTATGGATTTAAAGCTGTGGATTTAAGGGTAGGCGGCATAAAGCTCTAATTTGAAGTGCTTTGATGTTATGCCTTAGATCTAGGCCGTGAGCCGTTAACAAAGTGCCGAATTACAAAAATCAATACCTCCCTTTTGTTAGGGTTGGTCACCGGGAAAAAAATATGAAATTTAAGTGCATAGTACTTTCAGCGCTTTCTACTTTACCGTTTATCTATCTGACTCCGGCTTTGGCTCAGTCTTCCGCTTCAAATCACAACATTGTTGAACTTCCGATGTTCTCGGATAACTCCCAAGCAATACCTTTTTACAGAAACTCCCTCGCTCTTGGAGGTGATGGTATAAGTGGTGCAGCGTGGTTTGATTATGATAATGATGGCGATGATGATGTCTTTCTTCCAAATGGCGTAGGGGGAGCCAACGGATTATATGAAAACTTAGGTGATGGAAGTTTTATTGACGTTACCTTGGCGGCGGGTGTACTCGGAGGCGAGGGCGGTGCGGGTGTATTGGCTGCCGACTTCGACAATGATGGGGATCAAGACCTGCTTGTGCTGGGGGATGGCAATATCATGAACCCTTACGGTAATACACCAATCGCTTTATATCGAAATAATGGCGATAAAACATTTACCGATGTCTTTGCTCAAAGTGGTATTTCGATGGATAGTCACCTGACAGCTTCCGCAGCTGATATCGATGACGATGGTGACTTGGACATATTTATTTCCGCGCCTGGTAACTTGATGTTGCAGCGCCAAGATCATAGTAAGCTGTATTTGAATGACGGCAACCTGACGTTTACGGATATCACCGATGTGGCCGGTATTACTGATACGGGTCTTGGTGCATGTGTTTCGGCTTTTTCGGATTACGATAAAGATGGTGATGTCGATTTGTTTGTGGGCAACTGTAATGAAATCCAGTTCCTGCCTGTTCCAATGCAGCTTTATCGCAATGACGGCGATGCGCAGTTTACGGATGTCTCGATTGAAAGTGGGTTGTCGAACGTTCTAGGCTATTGGATGAGTGCGACTTTTGGTGATTTTAATAATGATGGTTGGATTGACCTATATTCATCCAATTTGGGTAAATATGACCGTAACACTGGTGGGCCAGCGCCTACTTTGCCTGCCTTCTTGATTAATCACCACGGCGTTTTTAAAAATTATGCAGTTGAAGCGCAATTGTCTGATTTTGAATTTGGTTGGGGAGCAAGTGCTGCTGATTTCAATAATGATGGATGGTTGGATCTAATGGTGGTCGGGAACGTCCCTCAGTTAGGTTACATCGGCGCTATTGGTAACCCCGGGCATTTATTTATAAATTCACAGGAGCGCTACCCGCCACGGTTTATTAATGCGGAAGATGAATTTCCGTTAAATCTACAAGATCATTATGCAAGCGGTATTGCGACGAGCGATTATGATGGTGATGGTGATATTGACGTTATAATTAATAGTGATAGCGGTTTAGTGCCTGGTCAGGCCTTTGTGCTTGAAAATGAGCATGGCGGTAACTGGTTAAAGCTGAAGCTAAAAGGCACAATAAGTAATAAAGATGCTATTGGCGCGCGAGCGACGATCTTCCGAAAACAGTTGATGGCACAAGTGCGTGAAATTTACGCCGGATCGGCATTTGGTGCAAGTGATTCGAAAGTGATTCATTTTGGCTTAGGCGATAGTAAAAAAGCTATTTGGATTCGAATAGATTGGCCCACAGGCGGTAAAGAGTGGTTTAAAACTACTGAGGTGAACACCACTTTGACTTTGGTTGAAGGCGAGGGTTGGGGGCTTTAATTCTCCAGCTTGACTTGATACCCTTTTGGTGATCAGCTGATGTAACTCGCTTGATATAACAGTGAAGAGAGGTAGAGCGGATGTTTCTGTTCTACCTTTTTTTGTTTTACTCTAGTGGCGAAATGTTTTATTTTTCTCTAATTTCTTGTTGTAGTGCTTCAATTTTACCTTCCAGTTTTTGGTAAGTTTCTAGTAACTTCAAATGCGTTTCAATGCGTACAAAAAGCATCTCTTTTGCTATCGGTTTACTTAAATAATCATTGGCGCCAACGTCGTAGCCTACTTGCATATCTTGAATCTGATTTGTAGCGCTTAGGAATAAAATCGGTAGTTCATTCAGCGCATAGTTATCGCGTATTTTTTTGCAAATATCGAACCCTGAGATATCGGGCATCATAACATCAAGTAAAATAAGATCAATATCGTTCTTGCCTGCAAGTAGTTGCAGGGTTTGTTTACCATTACAGCATTGTGTGACGCGGTAATTTTTAAGTGATAGTAAATTAACGAGTACTTGTCGGTTTATGGCTTCATCATCGACAATCAGAATATGCTTCCGGCCCTCATTGTGGGTTTCTGAGTGATAGTTGAGAATGACTACTGGCTCTGTATCCGCGAGAGTGTCATCTGGTATTAATGATCGTGAAGGAGAGGGTATGGCGACTTGCTCATTTGCATGATATTCCTGTGCTGAATTACTTTGTAATTGTTCTGTGTCGGCAGTGGTGATAGGTAGGGAAAAGCTAAAAGTGGAGCCTTCGTCCAGAGTTGACTCAAGGTGTATCGTGCCCTTATGTAGCTCGATAAGTTGTCGGCTAACGGCAAGACCAAGACCTGTTCCACCATGCCGACGGCTCTCGGAATCGTCGGCTTGCTCAAAGGCTTCGAAAATTTTAGTGACTTTATCCACGGGAACCCCGATGCCTGTATCGCTAATGGAGATCCAAATATGCTGCCCTTTAGTTTCGGCGCTTATTGTTACCGAGCCTTTTTCGGTAAATTTGATTGCATTTCCAATGAGATTATAAAGAATTTGTTGTAAGCGGCTTTCGTCTGCGTAGACGGATTCGGTTCCAATATTGTTGGTCAAGATGACCGGTTTGCTATTAACTAAATGTTGAGTAAGCGACATTACTGTATCGGCGACTCGATATAGATAAATCGTTTGGCAGTTAAGTTGAATTTTGTGTTCACGAAGTTTTGAGAAATCTAAGATATCGTCAATTAGGTAGGATAGCTGTCTACCACTGTTGACAACCATTTGTAAGTTGCTAATGGTCTTTTCTGGCAGTTCACCAGTGACGCCGGCAATGAGCGATTCTGAGAGGCCAATAATTCCGTTGAGCGGGGTTCTTAATTCGTGAGATGTATTGGCCAGGAAGGCATCTTTTAGGCTATCGATTTGTAGTAAGCGCTGGTTGACTTGGCGTTCATTGGAGGCTTGTTTTTTATGCCAATTGGAATAACCTAGCAGCCAGAGCAGGGCGCTAGCAATAACTATGTATAAGCTATAGGCCCACCAAGTTTGCCACCATGGCGGTAATATATGGATATCTATAGCTCGACCAGTTTCATTCCACACGCCCTCATTATTTGAAGCTTTGACTCGAAAAACATAGTGCCCCGGGTCAAGGTTGGTGTAGGTCGCGGTGCGGCGATGGCCAATGTGGTTCCAATCTTTGTCGAAGCCATCAAGCTTGTAGGCGTATTGGTTTTTTTCCGGCAAGCGATAATTTAGGGCTGCAAAAGAAAATGAAAATACTGACTCTGTGTGGTCTAAGCGAAGTGTTTTGGTTTGCGTAATCGCTTGCGTTAAGGGGGAGTTGGGAGCACCTATAGCAACGGGTTTGTTTAAGATTAAAAAGTCGGTGATAACGACCGGCGGAGGTGTTTGATTCTCTACAATATATGCAGGGTTAATAATAATCAGCCCGTTGCTGCTACCAAATACTAATTCATGTTGCTTGGTTTTTAAATAAGCAGGAATATTAAAAAAGTGGCTGCTAAGGCCGTGTTGTTTACCGTAATTACGGAAGCTGTTATCTTTTTGATTAAAGCGCGATAAGCCTTTACTGGTGCTAAACCATAGGAAGCCTTGTTTATCCTCAATAATACCGGTAACAACGTTATCGGCAAGGCCATTCTTTGAGCTAAAAGTGGTGTACTTGCCTGTTTTAAGGTCAAGTTTATTGGCGCCGCCGCCCCAGGTGCCGATCCAAAGGTTGCCAAAGTGATCTTCGGAGATTGCACGAATCGAGCTATTACTGATGCCTTCTGGCTTGAGGGTGTCGTATAAGGTATGTCGTACGCTTTGTTGTTCGGGGTCATACTGGTGTAAAGCGGTATCACTGCCGACCCAGAAATTTCCCTGCCTGTCGTGATAAAAAACGAGGATGCGCCCTGAGGTGTAGGGTTTGTCATGGATCAGTATTTTGGTGAATTTGTCTTGTTGGTGATCGTATAAATACATCCCGCTGTCTTGTGTGCCTATCCAGAGCCGCTGCTGTTTATCTTGAAGCAGGGTCCATATTTCGTCGTCCCCTTTTGGACCACTGGGGTGCGTTTTGTGGGAGTAATGTGTGAGCTTCTGAGTTGTGCGATTAAGTCGGCTCAGGCCTTTGCGCCAAGTGCCGATCCAGATGTCACCCGTATCATCCTCTGCTATAGATAGGATGGGGGAGTTGCCAATGAGGTCGTCGGTTTTAACGATGTCTGAATAGCGTGTGATTTTATGCGTCTTTCGGTTGATATAATTAAGGCCGTATTCGGTGCCTACCCAGAAGTTGCTCTGTGTGTCTTCCGCGACGGACAGTACGCTGCTATGGCTGAGGCTGTTGTTATTCGCAGGGTCGTGACGATAGCTAATAAAAGCGCTGCCATAGCGGTCTAGCTTGGACAAGCCTGATGGGTAGTGGCCAATCCAGAGGCCTCCATTGCGGTCTTCATAAATTGACCTAGCCTTGTTGTTGCTGATGCTATTTTGGTCTCCGGGGTGATGCTGGTAACTGAATATTGTGTCGCTTTCGCGGTCGAGTAGATTGAGTCCGCCGTCGTCTACGGCGATCCATAAATTGCCGCGCTGATCTTCTTGAATACCCCAAATGATATTTGAGCTTAAGCCGCTGCTGTTATTGTTGCTGTTATTACTGTTGGTTGAACTGGCTTGTTGGTAGTATGAAAACTCTTCGGTTTTACGATCAAAGCGGTTTAGGCCACCGCCAGATGTCCCGACCCAAATGTCGCCGTTGCTGTCGGGATGCAAGCTTAATATTTTATTATGGCTAAGCGCTTGTCGCCCTTTTGTCTCCGTAGAATAATGACGGAGCGTTTCGGTGTTTGGGTTGTAGCGGTAAAGTCCGTTGTTCTCGGTGCCTATCCATAGGTCGCCGCGCTTATCCTCAGCTAGGTGCCGAATCCTCGCGGTATTTAAATATTTTTCGTCCGCAGTAAATGAGAGCGATGTAAACACTTCGGTTTCAGCATTGAACTGAATGATGCCGCCACCAGAAGATCCAATCCAAAACACGTCGTTTTTATCTTGAATAATACAGCGTATGGCGTTGTAGCTTAAGCTTGTGAAAGGGGTATCGTTGGAAAATAGGTAATGGGTAAAGTCGTCTGTTTTTTGATTGTATTTGTTTAGTCCTAAGTTAGTGGCGACCCAAAGACGGCCTTGGCGATCAACTAACAAATCATGGATGACGTTGGTGCTTAAGCTGCGCGGATTAAGGGAATCGTGTTTATATATTTTAAATACGTAGCCGTCATAGCGCACTAAGCCGTTGCTGCCAGAAAACCACATAAAACCTTGATGATCATGAGCTGACGCTGATTGTTCGCCGATGGAGTCGAGCTGTTCACTCGCTAAGGCTTTAAAACGAAAATGGGGTTTTTCTGTGGCCTGGGTGTTCGATGGTGTTTTGCTCGGAGGCTGTGCGGGGGTTGATACTGACTGCGCTGTCGCAAGTGGGGCTAAGAAAAGAGCAAACGCAATAGCAATAGTAAGTAAGCCCGCAGCTAAAACCCTATTTGAAGTCTTAGGCGCAGGCTTTTTTATAGGGTTTATTATTATAGCGTTTATTTCTGCCGTGTTAGTAATCAAGCCGCTGCCCTTTAGCTCGATGCATCAACGAGCGAGTCATATCTACATCAGCAAGTATAGTCTTTAACGCAGAGTTTCTAGCGGCATCGATTGATAATATTACTCTATAGCACTTAAGTACGCGAGATAACGATCACGTATTGTTTTGACGTAGGCGACAGGCTCGCGACCACGCACGTATCCATAGCGTGCTTTCCGGTGATATTTCGGTTTGCTAAGCAGTAACATAGCTTGCTCGACATGACCGAACCATTGGTTTGGATCTTTGCCTAAGCGGCGTGCCAAAGTGCGGGCGTCGCGCACGTGTCCGATCCCTGCGTTGTATGCTGCGAGACTAAAGTAGAGACGCTGCTGGATGTTGAGTTCGCCCGGGAAGCGTTGCTCAAGCCATTTCATATAGATAATGCCCGCGGTGATACTATTTTCGGGTTTGGTAAGCTGTTTGAATCCAAGTTGCTTGGCGGTTTTTGGCAGCATTTGCATTAAGCCGATGGCACCAGCGAAGGATTTAGCCTTGGGGTTAAATTTACTCTCTTGATACATCTGCGCGACAATTAGTCGCCAGTCTAGGTCGTGCTGTTTAGCAAGGGGTTTGATGAGATCGTCGTAGGGGGATAATGCTTGCCCCGGGGTGATCCGGTCTTTTTTAAGTTTTTTTATTTTTCGGGCATTTTTAAAATGTTTATTATAGGTAACGTTATAAAACAAGCCTCGATATTGCTTGCTAATAAATGCATTTAGATGACTCTGAAGTTCGGTTTGTTCAGGGCGTAGAGCCCAAGCGATGTCGGCTTCTTCTGTGAGTGTTAGCTTCACTTGAATGTCTGGGTTGTAGGCCTTCTGCAAAGCGACTAGGTGGCTGTCGGCAATGGTAAAGTCAAATTCGCCAGCCAGCATTCTATGGATGAGGCCTTCGGTGTTTTCTCCGGGGTACTGGATCAAGTTGTCGCTTAATGGTGTATTTGTCGTCTGGGCCGTTTGTTGTATTTTGTCAAAAAATATCGTTTCAGGGTTTAGACCTATACGGTAATTTAGTGCTTGTGACCACTCCCGGATCTTTGGGCTGTCGCTAGTGCCAATTAATTGCTCGGCTACTTTTAAATATCGCTTGGAGAATAAAATACCTTGTTTTTTTCTGGTATCGGATACGCTTAGCGAGGCGGAAATAACATCGCCTTCACCATTTTTGAGTGCTTCAAAACATTGTTGAATGCTGTCTTTAACGATAACTGATAGCGCAAGATTGTGCTGGGCTGCGAATTTTTTAGTTAATTCATAATCGAAACCCATGAGTTCACCGCGCCACATAAAATAACTGGCAGGGTTGTTGACGGTGATCATTCTAAGTTGGCCGCTTTTTTGAATCGCTTGCCAGTTGCGTTTTTGTTCTTGATTGCCGTCGGCTTTAACTAGGTGGGATATTAGATGTTGATTGAGCAAGTTTAGGAGCTTGGTATTGTCTTTTCGTACTGCCCAAGCAATTGCGCGGCGCTTGTTGAGTGTTAGCCCGGTTTTGAGCTCGGGGTAGTCTGGGAGGAGGGCCTCGGCGATATCGCTGTCGAGGGCTATTGCTTGTAGTTTATTCTCACTGAGTTGTGTTAGAAGTGCTTTATTGTTCAGTGATGCTGGCAGTACCTCGATGTTAAATGTGAGGCCTTCGTTTTTGGTTTTGAGCTTATTTAAGGTTTCAATGTATGATTGGCCTTTGGGTACTGAGACGGTAAGTCCTTCAAGGTCGGCTGCTTCGGCAATATTAAGGGTATTATGAGTGACGATTAACTCTTTGACATAGTGGACAGGGAGGGAGAAGAGCACCTCGCGTTCACGTTGTTCGGTGGCGGTGAGGTTGGTGATAATGACATCACCATGACCATTATTAAGACTGGGGATTAATTGATCGAAACCGTCAACAAATACCCATTCAACATCGAGTCTATGGTTTTTCCCGAATTGCTCGGCAATGGCTTGGTAGTGCTGAAGGGGGATGCCTCGGCGCGGTAGTGCTTGCTCATTGTCAAACATTGGGGCGATTAAGCGAATAATGCCGCGTTTTTTTATCGCATCGATGTCGCCTTTTTCTATATAGCTAGTGTCAGCCTTGGGCTCGATTGTGGGGGCGCTTACTGGGGCACTGGCGGGAGGGGGCGTTCCGTCATTGTTGTCGCTGCATGCGCTTATAAGCATGCTTAGTATTATTGTAAAGGCTAAAATTAGAGCTTTGCGCATACGGCACCGTTTAGGTAGGTCTTGCAAGGAGGAAGCTTTTCTTGATACTTGCACATATGTTGGTGGGACTCAAGTGGGAGGCTTGATTACTTATTTTATGTTATTGGTGCAGCTGCATGGTTATTTCACAAATTAAATATTACGCGAGTTATTTGACGAGCGGCTGCTCTCCAGTAATTGTAAGTGTGTTTTTACGCGCGCGAGTAGCTCTTCTTTTATGATAGGTTTGCTTAGAAAGGCGTTACCGCCGACCTCATAGGCCAATTGCATCTCCTTAACTTGTTTCTTTGCGCTTAAAAATACTACCGGCAAGTCGTGAAGGGTACGCCACTGACGAATTTGTTGGCAAGCATCGTAACCTGAAATGCCAGGCGTCATAATATCTAGTATCACCAAATTGATCGTCGGGATTGCTGTTGTCGTAGTTTTTGGTTGACGGTGCTGAAAACTCGTCTTGTTTGAGTAAATTTTGAACTTCGATAAGCGATGCATCGATTTATTGATCGCTTGTTTCGAGTGAAAAGCGAAAAGTGGAACCACTACCCAATACTGAGTCTACCTGAATCACGCCGCCGTGCAGTTCGACGAGTTCCTTTGATACGCTTAGGCCAAGCCCTGAGCCGCTGTATTGTTGGCCAGTCGCGTTGTCTAGTTGTTCGAAAGGTGAAAATATGGAGCTTAGTTTTGATTCCGAAATGCCAATGCCGGTATCGACGACTTGTATCCATAAATGCTGTTGCAGTGGTACCGCTGAGATCACTACAGAGCCCTCATCGGTAAATCGAATCGCATTATTGACGAGGTTAAGTAATATTTGCTGCAGGCGTTGCTTGTCGGCCATGACTGCGGGAAGCTGATGGGAGACGGAATTTTTGATTTGAATGGGTTTCGTCGCGACTAGCGGGAGGGATAATGTGATAACTTCTTCGACGATTTGATAAAGGTCGGTAGGCTGTCGCTTAAGCTCTAAGGTGTGATCGCGAAGTTTTGAGAAATCTAAGATGTCATTCACTAAGCTCGATAAGCGTCGTCCGCTATCGGTAATTATGTGTAAATTTTGCTGCAGCACTGGGCTGAGCTGACCCCCGCTGCCATCGAGCAAGGATTCAGCAATACCGACGATGCCATTAATGGGCGCATGTAATTCTTGTGATGTGTTAATAAGGAAGATGTCTTTGGTTTGATCCGCCATCAGCAGCCGGATATTTAAAGCGCTTTGATGGCGAGCCTCACGACGATTGGTGATGGAAAACCATAACAAGGCCAAAGCCCCAATAACGATGAGTGTTAAGCCGCTATAGGCCCACCATGTTCGCCACCAGTGAGGTAGCACTGTGATGGTTAACGTTGCTGTAGGCTCTTTACTCCAGAGCCCTTCGTTATTTGCCGCTTTGATCTCAAGTGTGTATTGGCCTGAGGGTAGGTTTGCGAAGGTGGCGCTACGTGTGGCACCGGTGTGAAGCCACTCATCGGAGCGACCGAGAAGCCGGTAAGCGTAGCGATTAAGCTCTGGCAGTCGGTAGTTTAGGCCTGCATATTCAATTGAAAAGACTGACTGTTGTGCGGAGAGTGTGATGTTTTGGGTTTTGTTGAGAGCATGTTGCAATGGGGAGCCGGCTTGGTTGATCGCTACCGGGCGATTGAAAATAAGTAGTTCAGTGAGTACCACGGGTGCAGGGTTGTGATTGTTTGGCATGTTGTTGGGATTGAACCGGCTGAGCCCGTTAGACCCACCTATAAAAATGTCGTTTTTCTGCGTTAATCTAAAGGTGTTTGCGTTGATGTTTGCGCTGTTGTTTGTGACTAGGAATCCGTGGCGACGGTCGTAGTTGAGAATTTTTTTGGTGCCTGGACTAAAAGAGGAGATGCCTTTATGGGTGTTGATCCATATTTGGCCGTTGGGGTCTTCTGCCAGGGCGTTAATTTTATTACTGGCTAGGCCGTCTTTAGTGGTGTATTGCGAGAATACATGATTTTTGATATCAAATTTATTCACGCCCTGATTTCGAGTGCCGATCCATAAATTGCCTTTGTTGTCGTCGCTAATGGCGGTGATATGGTCGCTGCCCAAGGTGTTCAGGTCTTCGGGGTTATGCTTATAGTAGGTGATATGCCCGGTTTCACGGTTGAGTCGGTTTAGGCCAGAATTTGTGCCTACCCAAAAGTCGCCGGAACGGCTTTCAAATATGGCGGTGATGGTGGACGAGGAGATCCCCTTTCCGGTTTTATCTTTGGACGGGTAGTGGGTGAAGTGATTGTGTTGGCGATTGAATTTATTTAAGCCGCCATAGTTGGTACCAAGCCAGATATTTTTAAGGCTGTCTTCGTAAAGTATGTTAACGGTACTGTCAGTTAGGTGGGGCGAGCTGTTGCCATTTAGCTGGCGGACAGAGCTGCTGTAAATGTTATTTTCTGCACGGTAATGGCTCGACTCCCCTGTTTTAGGGTTAAAGCGGCAAGCGCCGTTGCGTTCACTACCGATCCAAAGTTCGCCGATACTTGAGACGAGTAGTGATCGTACTGGCTGTAACTCCAGGCAGCTCGCTCCCGAAGGGCTTGCTCCTAAGGTGTTTAAGCGTGTTATTTCGCTGGTTTCGGTATCAAGGTGGTGTATGCCTGCTTTTGTGCTGAACCAAATGTTGCCTGTGCGATCTTCCGTGAGCGCATTGATGTGATTGTCACTGAGTGAGCTTTTGTTGCTGGAGTGATGCTGGAAGTGTTGAAATGTCGCGGCATAATGATCGCTTAGGCTGGCGCCGCTTGGTGAGTGTCCCAGCCACAGGTTGTTGTCACGATCCTGGTAAATAGATCGAATTTTTTTACCTTGACGTTCCGCTTGGGTGAAGTGTTGTGATAGTGATACTTGTTCGAAGATGTTTTTGTTTTTAACTCGGAGGCTGAGTCCACCATCGTCAGTCACGACCCAAAGATTTCCCGTTGAGTCTTCAAGTATATCGCTAACAGTGCTCCCTTTAATGTCTTGGCTGTTGTTTTTGGTGCTGTTGTTCGATCTACTATTGTTTGTAGTGCTATTGTTCGAGGTGAGGTGGAAGCGAGTAAACGTTTGTTGTTCTCGATTAAAGCGGTTTAGGCCGCCACCAAAAGTGCCTACCCAAAGTTGGTTTTGGCTGTCGATATAGAGGCTGGTGACATCATTTGAGCTAAGTGATTGAGGGTCGTCAGGCGAGTACTGATAGTGCTCCACAAAGCCTGTTTTGACCGTAATGCGGTCAAGTCCGTGCCCTTGCACGCCAATCCATAGGTTGCCATTGAGGTCACCGTGGATCGCCCAAATAATATTGCTGCGTATTCCGTGTGGGTTGAGGGAGTCATGTTTGTAGTGCACAAAGGTATCAGTTTCTGGCTGAAATTGATTGAGCCCTCCGCCGATTGTCCCCAGCCATAGCTGGCCGTGATTGTCTTCATATAGCGCCGAGATCTTATTATGGCTTAGGCTGCTCGGGTTTTGACCGTCGTGCTGATAGCGCTTGAAATCATCACTTTGCGGACGGTAGAGGTTTAAGCCTGCATCCGTTGCCACCCACATGCGCTGTTGGCTATCCAGCAGAAGTTTCCGAATACGCAGTGAGCTCAAGCTGTTACTGTTATCGGGTACGTGGCGGTAAAGCTTGATGTTGTAACCATCAAATCGTGCTAGGCCACTATCTCCACCGAACCAAATGAAGCCGTCTTGATCCTGGACGCTGGAAATAATCTCACCAATGGTATCTAGTTGAGCGTTAGGGACGGCCTGAAATCGGTGGTTCGGGTGTATGTCTTTAGTGGTAGCCTTGACGATGGAAATATTTAGGTTGAGCAATATTAGGCTTAATATCAGGCCTAGTGAGCCTAACTTGCGTGCAATTTGACTGCGGACAGCGCGATTAGGGGCAATGCACATCAAAATATCACACCCTTGTCGCCCCCTTAGGCCTATACTCTCGGGGATCTTGGAGCTGGCAGCTATCTTTGGATTCCAAATCGCAGGTATTCTGAGTGGTTTGTTATGGTTTGCCATAAGTCTCTATCGTTTAAGCTGCAGTTTTTTCGCTAGTCGTAGCGGTGTAAAGTCTGTATTAAGCTTAGTTGTAGCAGTGACTTATTGTAAATTAAACGTGCCCCAAGAGCCTAGCGACCCACTTCATTGACCTGAAGTGCGAAATATTTTTGATATTGTGTTTTAAAATACTGTATTATAGCGCGCGATTTTACCTTATATATCTTACCGAGTAATGAGATGACAGATTTATCCAAGTACCGAAACATAGGCATATTCGCGCACGTTGATGCGGGAAAAACCACCACAACTGAACGCTTTTTGAAGCTTACCGGTAAGATCCATAAAACCGGTGAAGTTCATGACGGCGCAGCCACAACAGATTTCATGGAACAAGAGCAAGAGCGCGGGATTACTATCCAGTCCGCTGCCACGACTTGTTACTGGAAGGATCACCGTTTAAACATCATTGATACGCCGGGGCACGTTGATTTCACTATTGAAGTTTACCGTTCTTTAAAAGTACTCGATGGTGGTGTTGGCGTATTCTGTGGTTCAGGTGGTGTTGAGCCACAATCTGAAACTAACTGGCGTTATGCGAATGACTCTGAAGTTGCTCGTATTATTTTCGTCAACAAGCTTGACCGTATCGGTGCTGATTTTTTACGCGTTGTTACTCAAGTAAAAAAAGTCTTGGGCGCAAACCCACTAGTGATGGTTTTACCTATCGGTACTGAAGAGGACTTTGTCGGTGTGGTTGATCTACTAACTCGCAAAGCTTTCATTTGGGATGATACTGGTCTTCCTGAAAACTTCGAAGTGAAAGACGTTCCTGAAGATATGAAGGAGCAAGTCGAAGAGTACCGCGAGAAGTTGATCGAAACGGCTGTTGAGCAAGACGACGACATCATGATGGCTTATATGGACGGCGACGAGCCTTCTATTGAGGACATCAAGTTATGTATCCGCCGAGGTACCAACAAGCTAGACTTCTTCCCGACTTACTGTGGTTCAGCCTTTAAAAACAAAGGTGTACAGGTGATTCTGGATGCGATTGTTGACTACCTTCCTGATCCAACCGAAGTTAAGCCTCAGCCACTTACCGATGACGAGGGCGAGCCTAATGGCGAAGTGGCGATAGTTTCTACTGAAGAGACTTTCAAAGCCTTGGCCTTCAAAATTATGGATGACCGCTTTGGTGCGCTTACATTTATACGTATTTATTCCGGTAAGCTTGTAAAAGGCATGACCATTCTGAATAGCTATACGGGTAAAACCGAGCGTATTGGCCGTATGGTTGAGATGCACGCGGATGATCGTAACGAGATTAGCGAAGCGCAAGCCGGCGACATTATTGCTATTGTGGGCATGAAAAATGTACAAACCGGTCACACCCTTTGTGATCCTAAACACCCAGTGACACTAGAGCCAATGGTCTTCCCAGATCCCGTCATATCTATTGCTGTAACGCCGAAAGATAAAAGCGGTGCAGAAAAAATGGGTATTGCTATAGGTAAACTGATTGCAGAAGACCCCTCTTTCCGAGTTGAGTCTGATGAAGAGACTGGCGACACCATCCTTAAAGGTATGGGTGAGCTGCATCTTGATATTAAAGTCGATATTCTTAAGCGTACCTACGGTGTTGAGTTGAATGTTGGTCAGCCTCAGGTGGCTTACCGTGAAACTATCACACAAGAAATCGATGATTCGTACACGCATAAGAAGCAATCTGGTGGTTCTGGTCAGTTCGGTAAAATTGATTACCGTATCAAGCCTGGCGAAGCCGGTACTGGCTTCACCTTCAAGTCAATTGTTGTTGGTGGTAACGTACCTAAAGAATTCTTCCCAGCCATTGAGAAGGGCTTTAGAGGCATGATGGGCGAAGGGCCTTTAGCTGGCTTCCCTGTATTGGATGTTAATGTTGAGTTATACGATGGTTCTTACCACGCAGTGGATTCGTCAGCAGTGGCGTTTGAAATTGCAGCTAAAGGCGCGTTCCGTCAGACAATGCCAAAAGCCGGCCCTCAGTTGATCGAGCCAATCATGAACGTTGACGTATTCACTCCAGACGATCACGTAGGTGATGTTATTGGTGATTTGAACCGTCGTCGCGGTATGATCAAAGATCAGGTTGCAGGTGTTAGTGGTGCTCGAATTAAAGCAGACGTACCGCTTTCTGAAATGTTTGGTTACATCGGTACCTTGCGTACTATGACATCTGGTCGTGGTCAGTTCTCTATGGAGTTCTCTCACTACATGCCTTGTCCTGCAAACGTTTCTGAAGAAGTAATTGCAGCACAAAAAGTCAAAAAAGCCAAAAAATCTAAAAAATAAGACTTTAACGCTGTAAGCGTTTATCGTTCTTAATAAAAGAGTAGTCTCGTAACGCGAGGCTACTCTTTTTTATTGCCCTCATGTATTTCACGCGCTTCACGCCTTATTTTCTCGTTTTCAAGTTTCGGTTCGGCCATCCTTGTGTTTAAATTATTAACAAATAAAATACACCAGTATTAATCTCAGAGATAATTCATGATTCCAGAATACGCACGAGTTGAAATAATGCGACGGATAAAATCTGCTGAAGAAGAGCACGATGTGCGTGTTCTTTATGCGGTTGAATCAGGTAGTCGTGCTTGGGGTTTTGCCTCGCCTAATAGTGATTTTGATGTGCGTTTTATTTATGTCAGGCCTAAAGAATGGTATTTGACGGTTGATCTGGAAGATCGCAGAGACGTGATTGAATATCCAATTGTAGATGAAATGGATATTAGTGGTTGGGATGTTCGAAAAGCGCTAAAACTATTCTCGAAGTCAAATCCCGGGATGATTGAGTGGCTCCGGTCACCGATTGTATACGTTGATGACGGTGTTTTTGCTAATGCGGCAAGAAGTATTGTTAAAGATGTGTACTCAATAGAAAAGGGCATCTACCATTATAGGAGCATGGCTAAATCAAACTATAGAGGATATTTAAGAGATGATCTTGTTCCGATTAAAAAATATTTTTATGTGCTCAAGCCCTTGTTGTCGATTATGTGGTTAGAGCGAAAGCGTGAGCCAGCACCGATTGAATTTCATGTGCTTCGGGAGATGGTGCAAGACAATGAAGCGCTAAATTCCGAAATATCAAAACTGCTTGCTAGAAAAATAGCGAGCGAAGAGAAAGAGGTGGCGCCACCGATACCCGCCCTCAACAAGTTTATTGAATTAGAGCTTGAACGCTTGGGTTCGCTTTCTATTGATAAGGCTGAAAGCTTCAGTAATATGGATATGCTTAATGAAGTGTTTGCAACGGTATTAGCTTAGCAACGATTCACATGTCTATATACTGTTGCTAAGCTTAAACTAAAGAATAAAGAAAATTAGTCTTCTACTCTAACCCCCCAAACATCATGTGCGTCAGCATGAATGATTTGCACCCAAATTTGATCGCCGGGTTTGGCATCAAAATCATCAGATAAATAAACTTTGCCATCAATTTCAGGTGCGTCCATATAAGAGCGGCCTACCGCGCCAAGGTCATTTACATCATCAATTAGAATTAAATACTCTTGGCCAATTTTAGCTTGTAATTTAGCTGCACTGATCTCAGCTTGTGTATCCATAAAACGCTGTAATCTGTCTTCCATCACTTCATCTGGCACGTGGTCAGGTAATGCATTGGCAGTAGCGCCTTCGACTGGTGAGTATTTAAAGCAGCCTACACGGTCTAGCTGTGCTTCTTCTAAAAAGGTTAATAGCTCTTCAAATTCTTCTTCTGTTTCACCGGGGAAACCAACAATAAATGTCGAGCGTATAACTAGTTCAGGGCAAATTTCTCGCCATTTAGCAATGCGCTCTAACACTCTATCTGAGCTGCCAGGGCGTTTCATCAATTTTAAGATGCGTTTGTTAGCATGCTGAAACGGAATGTCTAAATAAGGAAGAATTTTACCTTCTGCCATTAGCGGGATAATTTTATCAACATGCGGATAAGGGTAAACATAATGTAGACGTATCCAAACGCCCATCTTTGCCAATTGCTCACACAGTTGCTGCATATGGGTTTTAACAGGTATGCCTTCGTAAAAATCCAGCTTATACTTAACATCTACGCCATAAGCAGATGTGTCTTGCGAGATAACCAATAATTCTTTAACGCCAGCTTTTACTAATCGTTGGGCTTCACCTAATACATCCCCAACAGGACGAGAGTCTAAATCGCCACGCATTGATGGAATAATACAGAATGTACAGCGATGGTTGCAGCCTTCGGAAATTTTCAAATAAGCATAGTGTTTAGGGGTTAACTTAACGCCCTGCTCAGGCACTAAATCAATAAAAGGGTTATGTTTAGGTTTGGCAACGTGCTCATGCACTTGAGCCAATACTTCATCATAAGCATGTGGACCTGTGACCCCTAATACATTCGGGTGTAGCTCAATAATTTCATCTTTCTTCGCGCCTAAACAACCTGTCACTAAAACCTTACCATTTTCTGCTAAAGCTTCGCCGATAGTATCTAGAGATTCTTGTACGGCTGAATCAATGAAACCACAGGTATTCACAATCACTAATTCAGCATCATCGTAGCTGTTAGTTACATCATAACCTTCAGTGCGAAGCTGAGTAAGAATGCGCTCACTGTCGACTAAGTTCTTTGGGCACCCTAGGCTGACAAAGCCAATCGTGGGGGCGCTGCTTATTTGATCTGGATTGTCACCGGAACCGCCGGTACTTGCTGTAAAGTCATTACTCACAATTATTTACTCTTACCTAGCATACGTAATAATGTTGCGTCTTTATCGAGGACGTGATGTTTTAGCGCACCTACAAGGTGAAGTAGGACTGCACTGGCGAGGATGATAGCAACGATTTTGTGTACTTCTTCCGCGATTTCTTCTAGTGCGTGATTATAGGGGATAACTTGTGCAGGGTTGGCCGGATCATGATTAGAGGCTACGATTTCGAGCCCAAAAATTCCGAAGCCATGGCCGCTAGCACCAGCGTAGAGCATGCCAGAGATAGGCATGACAACTGTGCTGATAATAAGTATCCAGTGGGTGGCGACGGCGAGTCGGTGTTCCCAGCTCGGGTATTCACGTACGGGCTCTGGCCAACCATTTTTTAAGCGCCAAACAACGCGCAGTAACACAGCAGAGAATATGATGACCCCGATAGATTTATGGATAGGGTATAGGCCGTAGGAGCTGGTGTTGGTCATATAAAACCCAATGGTAAGCAAGCCGATGATGGTCAGTGCGACCAGCCAGTGAAGGCCAATGGTAATGGGGCTTAACTTTTCTTTACTATCACTTATCACTGCAATTCTCGCTTAGTTTAGGTGTCGTGTTTATTTTTCGGACGCGGCAGCACCTGATAGTAATCATTTTTCTCGATGACCGATACAGGAGTATCGAATACTTGGCTGATCAGGGCGTCTTTCATAACATTTTCTTTTAAATCGTCGAACAAAATTCGTCCAGATTTGAGCGCTACCACCCGGCTGATTTCCGGAATGATCTCCTGAATATGGTGTGTAACCAAAATCAAGGTGGTGCCATTTTGGCTTAGCGTGCGCAACTGTTCAATCAGTTCGAAACTTGCTCGCATATCTAGGCCGGAGGTTGGCTCATCAAAGATAAGGACTTTGGGTTTGTGCACGAGTGCGCGAGCAAGTAATAGGCGGCGCTGTTGACCGGCTGATAATTGAATGAAGCGCTTGTCTGCGAGCGATTTTAGCTGAAGGGTTTCCATGCATTGGAGTGCTTGCTCGCGCATGCTGTCGGTAACGGTGTGATGCTGATGGATGCCGACGGCGCCAAAAAATGCTGAGAGCACCACCTCTAGGCCGCTAGCGAGTGTTTGGTGTGCGTTTTGGTACTCGTGAGAGACAATGCCTATTTTCTTACGTAGCTCCCAAATGGTGATGCGTTCTTCACCAAAAATTTTGAGGTAGCTATCTGGCGCCACGACGGGCCATAGTTCGCGTGTGAATAACTTGAGCAAGGTTGTTTTGCCTGCACCGTTAGCTCCGAGTATAACTGTGTTTTCACCCGTGTTCAGGGTTAAATTAATACCTGAAAAAACTTGGGTGCTAGACCGGTAAACGCTGGCGTTACGTAGCTCGATAATACGTTCTTTGGGGGTAAGCTGTGGTTTAGGTGTTGGGGGAGTAGCGTTATTCATAAAAGATTACTGTGTCGTATAAAAAGAAATATACCGACACGTGCTGGCATTTTAGCGGATAGCGGCGGTATGGCATGGTTTATCTGTTTGTATGTTTAGGTGTTATTAAGATGTTTGTTGTGATTGTATTAGCAGAACTTAATAAGCAATCTATCATTCGGGAGCTACAATCTATAATACGAGATTACGCGAAATTTGTGCCTAAAATTGGCTTGTCAGCGGAATCAACATGAAGCATGTGATATAGCGCGTATTTTTCAGTTTTTTTTTTGCCTTTTTACATGTCTCGCTACCAATAGCGAATATTATCTTATAAAATGCATATAACGTCAAAAGTGAGCAATCCCGCTGTCCCGAGCGACCGTTCACTACTACGGAAAAACAGCCTTTAGATCGTCTTTTTTATGTATTTATGCCCAATAGGGTTGAACTGCTTCTGATGATGCGGAACCGTTGGCAAACGCATTGTTTGCGGTTTATTTCGCAGGTGTCAGTACTAGGGCTTAAGCACAACGGGCTTGATGCGAACAAAGACAAGTTGAGGCGCTGAACCGGGCATTATTATTTTTGCCTTTTTATTCACCCAGTAACAGAGGATAGGACATGCCTTATCAACCGAGTTTTCCTCAGGAAGAAATCGCTTGCGAGGTCGCGCGTGTTAAGGAGTTGATTAGCGAGCGTGGTTATAACAACCATGCCGCCATGGGAGACCTTTCGAATTTGTTAAACAAATTCGGCCCAAACGTGAAACAATACTACAATGCCGTAGTTAACGAGATAAAGAATGATTCCGATCAGGTACCGAATCAAGCATTTTCTAGTCACTGTGACTGTGAAGATTCAGCTGAGTTACAGCTCACTTGCCGGAAGTGTCATCCTGAGACGAATGGAGATATCTCTGCTGCCTTACAGTATGTGATGGAGGATAAGGCGGGTGTTGTCGTCTTGATGCCGTAGTTAGTTACTTCGTGACTCTGTTGCGAGTGTGGTGTTGTTTCGAAAGTATATAGAAAACCAAATAATGTACTTCGTTCAGTTATTGATTGTTGCCTAGCTAGGTGCCTAGCTGGAGATAGTTGATGACTGGCAGTGTTAGCTCTTTCTAGATTTGACGCCTTAAATTTATACTTAAGGCGCCTATTCCCTATTTTCATCATTTCCGATTTCTGCGTCATTTTTTGCAATTGCTTCGCGCTTTGTCTCATATCAGTTTGATTTTGGCAGAGCAATGTTCAGATATACTGGAAGCTTATTCCGAAAATGAATTTAACAGCAAGATTGTCCAATCAAGCTGTAAAATCTCTGAGGAGTAGGTGTTACGTGGTCAATAATGAGAATGTGCTTTTGTGCGTCATGATTTTCTTATTTCGGCCAATGCTAAGTACCTGCCCCGTAGGTGTGGACTATACTCGTTTAGATTAATGGCTATTCGCTGACATTAAAGGTGTTTGTGCTTTAGATAAATGCTTGTTGTGACGATATGGATGGCGTTTAATTTGCATTGTTACGATGTTATAAAATTTACCGGCGAGGTGGTTTAATGGTTCAACCCGGCTCAGTCATGAGTAAAGTGATTATTCATGAAACCAACAAAGAGTACCTAGAGCTGCTAAAGCGTTTTTGTGAAGCCAACCAGCTGGTTGGCTTACGCGACACTTCTAGCGAAGTTATTTTTGATGTGCTCGATAAGAATATAGAGCTAGGAGCTGTGTTTATTGGTGAGGAAATTGAAGCCGTTGGCATAGCGTTGAGTATTAGGATTCATGAGCTGCGCCATGACCTACCAATTTTTCTTAGACGCCAAACAAATACGCTAGATGATCTCTCTGAAGATGCTCGTAAAGCGATTACGGGTGCTTACACGCCTTATGAGTTTGACGAGTTTAAAAAATTAATTGATGACTGTATCTTTAATACACATTACCCAACAACGCTGGTGGAGGGGATTCGCACGATTACTGAAACGGGTATTTCTTCCCTGGTTGGCGATTGTAGTATTGAATGCGACCACCCTTATTTGGTAAAGGATCGTCTAATCTACGGTGAGATTTTTTCTCTAATACCGATTGAAAGCTCTTGGTGTCGTGGCTATATGATGCTGCAAATTAAAGAGTCGGATCTCACACGCTTGGTCGGCTTGAAATCCTCGGCAGAGGACTTAAGTAAACCCTCCAGTAAAGCTGCTTTGATAAATGCTTGGTTTTCTGAATTTACCAATATGGTCTGGGGCTCGTTTCGTAGTCGCTTTTGTGCTTCGGATACTTATGAGGCTGCGACGATACAGCTGCCAATCATCACAAACCACGTTGAACGATACATTAATTTTGGTTCAGAGCAGCCGCATTTGGTGTTTGGGTATCAAGTCAGTAGTCCGTCGTTACCTGGTGGTACGGTGACCTTGTACCAGAAGCTAATTTTCAGCTTAAGCTGGAACCCTGAAGATATGATTGATAACGACAAATTGATTGAGCAAAAGGTTGAGGCTGGGGATCTTGAGTTTTTCTAGGTGGGCTTTTACTGCCCACCATTAGTTCACTAGTGATGTATTCGGGGCTGTGCTTGGNTTTAAGTCCTGGGTCTAGGTTTTAAACTCTGGTTTTAAGTTCTGGTCTTAAGAGACGGACTCAAGCTYTTGTATGTTTTGATCTTGAACAGCCTTTAAAAGCTCCGATGCTGCGATGCCGTTAACGGTCGCATCAGGAGCTAACTCTAGTAGTGGTAATAGAGCAAACGCACGTTCGTGCATCCTAGGGTGAGGCACCTCCAGTTCAGGTTTACTGATCTTTTGGTCGTCGTAAAGTAAAACGTCCAAATCTATCGTTCTTGGCCCCCATCGTTTGATGCGCTCTCTATGCAACTGCTGTTCAATGCTTTGGCAGAGTAATAGTACATGCTTGGATCTTAGCGTTGTTGTTATTTCCGCGACAGCGTTAATAAAATCGTCTTGCTCTAAATATCCAATAGGCGCACTTGCATAGAACGAGGATACACGAACCCGCGAAACGGATACGTGCGCGTTAAGTAAGTTTACAGCTTGGCTAATATGGGATTGTTTATCCCCCATGTTACTACCTAGGCTGATATAAACTTTGTGCATAAACTCTCCGGGTCAAGCTTGTCTGTTTTATCGGTTCTCTGGTGAAATGCCTTTTACGCGCTCGGCGAACTCACGGTGTTCAGCGATATTCACCGGGCGGTGTTTCTCAAGTGTTGACGCTGGATCGTTTCCGAGAAAATTACCATTGATTAAGTCTTCACTCGGGCGTATCGGTCTTGGGCAAAACCCGCCGCCACAATTTGGGCATACGTTTTCTAATACCGCATCGACACACTGCTTGCAAAAAGTGCACTCGTAAGAGCATATATAAGCGTCAGTAGCTTCTGGCAGCAAGCGTCTATAGCAGTTTTCACAGGTGGGGCGAAGTGCTAGCATTGTGTGTTTCCCCTCAGTTATCTGTCTGATTAATGGTGATGGCCGCCTTCGCCATGTGCGTGACCGTGGCTCAACTCTTCTTCTGTCGCGTCACGGACACTGGTAACGTCGATATTAAATACGAGTGTGCGCCCTGCAAAAGGGTGATTCATATCAATGGTCACCATAAATTTTCCAGCTTTGATCACTTGTGCATCTAGTACGCCTTTTTCAGTGTTCACTTTAACTATAGTGCCGGGGAGAAGTTTTTTATGTTTACTTGCCAAATGTTTTATCGGCACTTTTTGTTCAGCGTCATTTTTGCGTGGTCCGTAGGCTTGCTCGGGGCTTAAGGTTACTTCGAATTGATCACCCTTTTGCTTACCCGTCATTTCGGCTTCAAGCGCTTTCAGCAAATTACCATGCCCATGTAGGTATGCCATGGGCATCCCCTCGCGGTTGCCTTCTAATGAGGCTCCCTGTTGGTCATTTATTTGATAGAAAAATGTGACGATTTTGTTGTCTTCGATATGCATTTAGCGTTTAACTCATATGTTGGTGCCCGAGCGATTTAAAGGCGGCTTGGGCCTTGGAAATCGGCGATTATACCTGTAATTGACGCCGATTTTCTCCAATTGCAATCTATTAAGTCGAAGGATTATTGATAGCGAGTATAGCAAATGTCCATTCTATCGCTATCAATCTGGCGCTTTTGATGATGCTATTTTGCTATAGGTGGCTAGCGCTGTGGTTTTGGGGTTTATGTGCTTGTATTTTGCGCAAAATCACCACTGTAAAGCGGCGGTTTTTTCTCAGTCAGCTATAGTTATAGGCTAGCAAATACTAAAAATATCAATAGGGTATGCTTATGCTGGGCTTGATCTCTCATTTGTCGGTACGTAACAAACTTTTCTTTCTGAGTGCCTTGCCACTACTTACTTCTTTGTTTTTAGGTTTAATTTATCTCAATGAGCTAGTGGATGAAAAACAAGCCATTGGTAAGGCTCGTCAGTTGATTGATTTTGCCCAGGTATTAAATAACCTTGCGGATGAATACGCTATGGAGCGGGGTTTAACCGCCGGATTTCTTGGTGCGGGTGGACAAGGCGGAAAGGCAGCGTTATTAGCTCAGCGTAATCGCACAGACAAACAAGAAGATATCTTTCAAGACTGGGTTGGGAAGAGTTCATCGCTGATCAAATCAAAATCAAAATCGAATCGACTTGATAAACTTATCGCCGTTTTGGAGGGGAGGACGGCTATCCGCTCAGAGGTGAATGGTACACGTGGTGACGCCAGCATTGCTGAGGCGGCATTTTCCTACTATTCGGAAGCTAACGTTCAAACGCTTAGCTTAATCGATGATATAGCCTTGATGATTGAGTTACCCACATTGCGTGTGGAGTTTTTTAATCTAACCGAAATTGTTTGGCTTAAAGAGTGGGGGGGGCAGAGTCGAGGCTCGTTAAACGCCGTCTTTGCACGTGGGAGTGCTAGCCTTGTTGAATTTTCCGCCATCCAACATTACATACTCTCTTTTGAGGAGGTCTTGGCGCATTCCCAACGTCGCAATGATGCATTTGCACATGAGGCTTTGGGTAAGTTTGGGCGCTCTACGCTCTTCAAAGAAGTGCAGGAGTACGAGCAAAATTTTCTTAAGCAATATCGTAACTTAGATTCAATTGAAGGGCCGACACCTGAACAGTGGTTCTCTGAGGCGAGCAATCGCGTAGCGAAAATCAAAAGTATTGAAAAGACCTTGATTGCGCATTTAATTGAGCATAGTGAAGCGCTGGCGTTTAAGGATTCAAGGGCAATTGGCCTAGTGAGTGTAATGTTGTTAAGTATTGCTGTGGTGTCTTTATTGACGCTGATTATTGTTGCCAATAATATTACTTCTCGTATCGCAGTGTTAAAAGACGTCTTGTACGCCAGTACTGAGAATCATGATCTAACAGTTAAAGGCGATGAGTCGGGCTCCGACGAAATTTCCGTTATCACCCACTACGTGAATAACTACCTTTATGGCTTGGGTGAATTGATTAAAGACCTCGTTGGTATGGTGGTCAAACTTAATGAGCAGACCGCACTACTAAGCGGTAAGGCAGAAGATAATCAGCGTTTGCTAAGTGACCAGCAGACGCAGACCCAAGTAGCTGCATCCGCGATGACGCAAATGTCTGCCAGTATTTCCGAAGTGGCATTTATCGGGAGCAAAGCGGCGAACTTATCAAAAGACGCACGAGCGAGTAGCCAGCAAGGACGTGAATTGGTCGAGGATACGTCAAAATCTGTCAGTGATTTATCGCAAAGTATTTCCGTAGCCGAAAGCATCATTAACGAGCTATCCGAAAACAGTCAAAATATCGGTGGTATTCTCGATACCATTCGGGGAATTGCAGAGCAAACCAACCTGCTCGCGCTTAACGCTGCTATTGAGGCCGCGCGCGCTGGTGAACAAGGGCGCGGATTTGCTGTCGTGGCCGATGAGGTAAGGAATCTCGCTCAGCGTACCCAAGAGTCTACCGCTGAAATTCAACAACTGATCGAAGCTCTTCAAGCCAGCGCCGGACAGGCCACCGACAATATGAACAGCAGCCAAGCAGTCGTTGAAAAGTGCCTGAATAGCACTGCAACCACGGCGAAAAAAATTGAAGAGACCGCCAGTATCATTAATGAAGTAGATTCACTTATCGAACAAGTCTCCACGGCGACCGAAGAGCAGTCTAGCGTTTCGAATGAGGTTGCTAGTAATATTGAGCATATTAGTGACTGCGCCGTGAAAAGTAATGAATCCGCTAATCAAGTACGTAAGGGTAGTGAAAGCTTAGCCGAAATGTCTAAGCGCTTACAAAAACAAACGAGTGTATTCAAAGTTTAAATATTTAAGGTCTTTATAGGTCTCTATGCGAGTCTAGGGGCTATTAGGGGCTATTTTCCGATTAAAACTATCATGGTTTGTCTGTTGGGTGTGATCTAGGTCCGTTTTTGGGCTTCCTTGCTAGTGCTCCTTATTCCGGGGGGGTATACTAGCCGCTAAATTTAGAATCAAAATCGCAGCTCCCATTCGTATAGGTTAGCATCTTGCATCGCCCTGAAAACTCCCCCCCTCGTGCAGGTATCGACTGTAGGCATAATCGAATACCGGATTGTATACCGGGTTTGTGCTTGATGATATTAAGCGTTATATGGTGCTGCACTTTTAGCTCTACGTATGCTCAAGGGCAAGATAAAAACAGTCTATTTCAAGCTAAGCCAATCGCCCTATCTTTTGACCCCATACAAAATGAGAAACTCCAGCTTATTGGTGAGCTGTGGGCAATGGAGCAAGACAAGCAGGGGTTCATGTGGTTTGGCGGTGAGGGCGGCTTAGCGCGGTATGATGGTTACAATGTAAAGCTGTACCGTAATGTTTATAATAGAATTGATAGCCTCGTCGATAATCGTGTTCGAGATTTATTTGTAGACCGTAACAACATGCTTTGGATTGCGACTCAATCCGGGCTGAGCCGCCTCGATTTGGAGACAGATCAATTTACGCGGTTTATTCACCGCAAAGATCAGCCTGGTAGTCTGAGTCACAGCGTGGTGTGGGCGATTTCAGAGGATAAATATGGCAAGCTTTGGTTTGCGACTATGGGCGGAGGCCTTAACCGCTTTGACCCCCAAAGCGGGCTATTTCAACATTACAAAAACGAGCCTGGCAACCCGAAAAGCCTCGGTAACAATTACATTGTTGCAATCACCTTTGATAGTGAGGGTGATTTATGGCTTGGTACGCGCGACGGTGGTGTCGATCGCTTTGATCCAGAAACGCAAACATTCGAACACTACCGTCACAACAAAAAAGATCCAGGCTCCATTAGTGACGACGGTATCTTAAGCCTTTACAGCGATAGTGTTGGCATTACCTGGGTTGGAACTTACAAGGGTTTAAATCGTTTTGACCCAGAGCATAAGAGGTTTGATCACTACCGGTATCAAGCGGATGATCCGAACGGCCTCAGCAGCGATATCATCCGTAACATGGAGGAGGATAGCCATGGGAATTTGTGGATTGCGACTGACGGGGGTGGCTTAAATCGCTTTAACCGTAAGACGAACACCTTTCAGCGTGAAAATCGTGAACAGAGCGTTGCAACGGGTCTTGATGTTAGCAAAGTACGCACCGTGTTTAACGATAGGGATGGTAACCTTTGGGTCGGTTATTTCCCGGTTGGAATTGCCGTCAGTAACCGCTATGCCGCCGCCTTTACTAGCTATTATCATCAGCCGAATAACTCCAATAGTCTAAGCCATAGCTCAGTATTATCGATAGAGGAAGATACCAAAGGCCACCTATGGATTGGTACAGAGAAGGGCTTGAATCACCTTAACCGAGAGACAGGTAAGATCATCCAGTATCGACATGAGCCAAACCGACCCGATGGTTTAGCCGCGAACCCGGTCCTATCATTGCTAAACGATGAGGACGAGCGCTATTTATGGGCGGGTATGTGGCGGGGCGGTTTGAGCCGGATGGATAAAAGCCAGGGAACCTTCGAGCACTTTGCCCTCGATAGGCTCAACCCAAATAGTAGCGGTGGCAGCGAGGTCTGGTCTCTATATCGAGACTCCAGCGGTCAGCTTTGGGTCGGAACAGATAACGGCCTGCATTACTATAATGCGGAGCAAAATCTATTCGAGCGTTATAAGTCTGGCGATATTGATGATATTGGTCGTGTAATTAGTATTTTTGAAGACTCCCAAGAAGGCTTGTGGATCGGTGGTGATTTAGGCTTGAGTTTAATCGACCGTGAGCTTGGGACAAGTCAATTATTTCAGCACATCCCTGATGAGCTAGACACTATCAGTGCGAACTCGGTGCGCAATATTACCGAAGATGAATTCAATAATATTTGGCTTGCTACTTGGGGCGGCGGCGTTAACCGTTGGGATCGTAAGACCGGTAAATTTAAAGCTTATCGTAATGTGCATGGATTGGCGGAAGATACGGTAACGGCCATGTCGCAAGATAGTCAGGGCTTTTGGTGGTTTGCGACGGGC
The DNA here is from genome assembly GCA_002746115.1 of Alteromonadaceae bacterium. GTDB lineage: Bacteria > Pseudomonadota > Gammaproteobacteria > Pseudomonadales > Cellvibrionaceae. The sequence goes on along the minus strand of NVXL01000018.1, from coordinate 13,191 downwards.
AGCGGCTTGTCACGATTTAACCCTCGAACTGCAAAGTTTTTGAATTACGACCGTCGTCACGGATTGCCCGGCGACACTTTTAACCGCACGGCCGTTGTTAAAACCTCTCGTGGCGAGCTAGTGTTTGGTAGCTCACAAGGTTTAATTATTATTAATCCTTTAGTGCTCGATCAAAATGTTATTCGCCCCCCTGTAGTGATCACGGATTTTCAGTTGTTTAATAAAAGCGTTAAGCCCGGGATAGAGGGCTCGGTGTTAGAGCGCTCTATTACATGGACACGCGATATTGTCTTGACCCATCGTCAGTCAGTTTTTTCGTTTGAGTTCTCGGCTTTAAATTATCGCATTGCGCAGATGAACCAATATCAATATAAAATGGACGGTTTCGACAAGGAGTGGATAGAATCGAACAAACAGCGTTCAGTCACTTATACCAACCTAGATCCTGGTGAGTATATATTTCAGGTGAAAGCCTCAAACAATGAGGGTTTATGGAACGAGCAGGGCGCCTCAATACGCATAACGATTTTACCGCCATGGTGGCGTACTTGGTGGGCTTACACGGTAGTCGTGTTATTTATGCTCTCGTTGCTATTCTGGTTTATGTATGTGCAGGCACAAAAGGTAAATTTTGAACGGAAGAACGTCGAGCAAGAGCGTCGCTTAGTGTTGCGGTTACAGGAGCTTGATCGCCTGAAAGACGAGTTCCTTGCCAACACTTCGCACGAACTGCGCACGCCTTTGCACGGTATTATTGGCTTAACAGAATCACTCATTAATGGCGTAGCGGGTAAGCCCAACCAAGCCATGCGTGATAATTTGGAGCTTATTGTTTCCAGCGGTAAACGTCTTGGAAATATGGTTAACGATATCCTCGATTTTTCTCATTTAAAAAATAAAAGCTTGAGGTTGGCGTGTAAGCCCGTAGATTTCTCTGGGCTTGTGAATATCGTACTTAGCTTGTCGGAACAATTAATTGGTGAAAAGCGCCTGCGTATTAATAATAACGTACCAGAAAGCCTCCCCTTGGTGGATGCAGATGAAGACCGCTTGCAGCAAATTTTATACAACCTAGTGGGCAACGCGATCAAATTCACCGATAGCGGTAGCGTCACAGTTACCGCAGAAATAATCGCGCCAGCCAACTTAAGTAAGCGTGGTTTGTTTGGTGGCTTGACGAAAGAAAATCATTCAATACAAAGCCGCGGAGACGACGCTAATGAGCATTGTTTATTGGTGAAAGTCAGTGATACAGGCATTGGCATTCCTGACGTTATGCATGCCGCTATTTTTGAGTCCTTTGATCAGGTACAAGGAGCTGCCGATCGGGAGTACAGTGGAACTGGGCTAGGCTTAGCTGTGACACGTCGTTTGGTGCATTTACACGGCGGTGAAATTGGCGTTCAGTCCGGAACCGGTGCGGGCGCCTGCTTTTATTTTACGCTTCCCTTAGCGAGAGAGGAAGCCGTACTCGCTCAAAAATCCGCTCGCAGACGTGGAGTTCGAAGCCACACGGCAAGCCCATTATCAACAGTTGTTAGCGAACATAAGGGCGCTGAAGCAAAAGTTCGGGTGATGCATTCATTGGCAGAAGATGAGTATAACTTACTTTTAGATAACAGCCTTGTAGATAACAGCCTTGTAGATAACGGCCTCACCGAGAGTAATGTAAGTGATAAAAATACCTTCTCGAATACTCTTGAGAACACCTCAAATACAGATTTACATATATTAGTCGTTGACGATGAGCCGGTAAATTGCCGAGTATTGATCAACCATTTACGCTTAGAGGGCTACCACGTCTCGGCTGCCTCAAGTGGGGCTGAAGCACTTGAAAAGTTTGACTCGGGTGTTAAATTTGACTTGATATTGCTCGATATCATGATGCCACGCATGTCTGGCTACGAGGTTTGTAGCGTATTGCGCGAGCAGTATCCCGCGCCAGAACTCCCCATTATTTTTCTCACCGCCAGAAACTTGGTGACGGATCTTGTCAGCGCATTTAATGTTGGCGCTAATGACTTTATTACCAAACCCGTTGCACGGGAAGAGTTACTTGCGCGTGTGCGGGTGCATTTGCAGCTCCTAGAGGCTAGCCGAAAGCTTGAGTATAAAGTGCAAGAGCGCACTCAGGAACTGCAAGAGCGCACTGCTAAGCTTCATGAAGAGCATGAGCGTTTAAAATACATGCAAAGCCGGCTAGTTGCCTCAGAAAAAATGGCAGGGCTTGGTACCTTGGTTGCTGGAATGGCTCATGAGATTAACAATCCGACTAATGTTGCCCACGTGAGTGTTTTTAATTTAGAGCGTAAGCTTGAAGACTTTCGGAAGTTTATTGCCGGTCTTATCGGTGGGCGTGGAGACGAGGACATTGAGAGAGCCTTTTCTCAACGGTTTAAAAGTTTATTCAATGATATTAAAATAATGCGTAGCGGCACCTCCAGAATTAAAACTCTAGTAGAAGATCTACGTACCTTCTCTAATATTGATGATGCCAAAGTAAGCACAATTAAGCTGGAGAGTAGCTTGTGGGTGTGTATAAACCTGGCTAAATCGACCTATCGTGATCAAGTTGATTTTCATGTTGAAATGGCTGATGACATTGATATCTATTGCTGCCCTGCAAGTTTAAATCAAGCGTTCATGAATATTATTATCAATGCCTGTCAATCCATAGTAGAGGAAGCGCCAGATGGACGTAAATCCGGTAACTCCCTAAAAATAAATGCTTATAAAAAAGGTGACATGGCTATCGTGGCATTTAACGACACTGGGTGCGGGATGTTGGAAGAGACCCAAAAAAGAATATTTGAACCCTTCTTTACCACCCGTGATGTCGGTAATGGCCGAGGCTTAGGCTTGTCAATTACCTACGGTGTTATTGAGCAGCACAAGGGCAGTATTTCGGTATCCTCGAAGCTTGGTAGGGGCAGTACCTTTACTTTGAGCCTACCGTTAACCGCAAGTGATACCGTCTAGATTGATTTCGGAAATAAGGCTTAAATTTTAGAATAATATTCCGCGAGCGATTTGATTTCATCGTCAGTCAAGCTGGCGGCCATAGGCGACATGATGGGGCTTTTGCGTGTACCTGTTTTAAAAGCATTTAATTGCGCTTCAATATACAGTTTGTTCTGGCCGGCTAAATGCGGGTAAGTCGGGATGCTGGACTTACCGTTGGCTCCGTGGCAGCTTGCACATATTTGAGCATTCTGTTCGGGAGTAGCGTCGCTTAATAGACTAAAGGACATAGTAACAGCAAAGATAAGTGCCTTTTTAAACATAATGGATCTCCTTGTGTGATAGTCGCAAACCCAGTCAAAAAGGGTTGCTATATATTGGGATCTTCTAAACTAACAAGCACGCGATATAAAATACATTACATCGCGTTACATGCGGTCTAGGCTTGAGTCGTGTGATTAGCTCCAAAGAGGCATTGGTGTGGAAGGTGAAGTGCCATCATCGTGTATTGGGAATGCTACTTCGAGTACTGCTTAGGCTTTTCACTGTCCCCTCCGACATGGCGACGGCCATTAACCAATACTAAGGTTCTCGTCGAGCCAAGGTTGGTCAATGCAACGGGCGACTCTAAGGCTGGGCGTCTGATGTGACTGCGGTAATGTATACTTCTTCGAGCCTTGTTTGCGCTTATCTTGTAGTGGCATCAATCGTTTCAGGGTGAAATGTTGAAAACTATAGATGCCTTTGTGTGTGTTTATTTACTATTTAATGGTCGTTAGAGTGTTAAGTAATAAGTTAAGCTGATATTGGTGTACCTTGAGGCCTATGATGCCACTTGTTCATGTAGATAAGCAGTTGCCCGCTATTCGTTAGTCTTGAGCTCCAATTTAGCCTTGAGCTTCAATAAGTACGCCCGATTCTGTTTTAGTTGAGTTTTACCCTTATGATCAAAGCAATAAAATTTGATAAACACGGTAAGTTTAGGCTGCTGATTTCGCTATCATTTGTCTTTTGCTTAATGGTGACACTCTATCTGGCTTACCACTCCTTAGGTTTTGAGACGGAGAAAAAAGCGCTAGAGGTACGTAGTCATAACGAAGCGCTTATTGATAACGTCAGAAATATTTTGGCTTGTTATGACGGACATAGTGCTACCGAGCCTGATGAGGTCAAGTATTGTCAGGCTCAAAATTCTGCGTTACTAACACCAAATCGTTATCACATCATCCTTAATGGCGACGATGTTTTGGTCTATCACCCAGAGGAGCGATTCTTAGGGAAAAAAATCGGCGACCTTTTTCTGTATGACGAAGTCTTTTCACAGTTGGGCCGTTATGAAGAGGAAAGCCTACATCTACTAACAAAAGCCGAAACTGGTCAGGCGCTATGGATATATCAAGCGGCTCTTTACCATAGTAAGCAAGCTATTGACACTGGTACTGATATTGACACTGACAGTAAGGGCTGGCGTATCGTTAGCGTCGTGGAGGATATATCGCTAAGTGCCCACCAAGTAGAGAAACGTCGCCAATATATTCTGCTGGTACTGTTTTGCGTGGTGACCGTTTTCATCTACTTCATGATGATTTTACGTGTTCGAGATGCCGAAGAGGTGGAATACTGGCAGTTGGCGATAATTTTTTCGATTCTATGTTTGCTGGGTGTCTCTTTTATATGGAATGATCAGCTCCACCGTTCACAGCCCATGAATGACGAGGAATATATCATCCGAGATGATATTGGCATTATGTTGCATCACGTCCATCTTGATAAAGGCTTAGATTCATCAGAATACCATGTGAATAAAAGTGCGCCAGAGATTCCTTTAGGTTTACGTATCGACTCCATTAATATCGCGCAAAATAACGAGGTGAATATCAGTGGTTTGATCTGGGTGCGCAACCTTAATCAAGAGCGTGCCGAAGGCTTTGAGCTTGAATTTCCCGATACTTTTGAAAGTGAGATTACACCCTATCTACACGAAAATGATACTCGTAGTTGGCAGTTTAATCTTAGTGCGCAGCAGCATATAAAACCGGAAAACTACCCTTTTGAGCGAGATCGTATATCTCTTAGAATAACGACTCAAGGCTACAACAACCAATACCGTTTAGTGCCCGATTTCTCTGGTATGGGTATTAGTAATCCCGGCGCAATGCCGGGGATTAGCGAATCGATTACCATGAAAGGCTGGAACCTTTTTCAAACCTATTTTAGTTATCGTACTTACAGAAACACCTTTAATTATTCCAATGGCGACCCCTTGCATGATGGTGAATTATCCGAGTTGCATTACAATGTTGAGATTGGGCGAAAATTTCTAAACCCTTTTATATCGGACATGATTCCGATTCTCTCTATCGCCGCACTGCTGTTTTTAGTGTTGATGACGTTAACCAAAAATGAACTTCACATGGCCGAGCTGGGTTTTTCAGCCTCGTCGGTATTGGGCTATGGTTCCGGGTTGTTCTTTATTTTGATCGTATCTCACGTATACCTCAGAGAGAAACTCAATATTGACCGGATAAGCTATATCGAACAGTTCTATTTTTTGATGTACTTTGTGATCCTTTCCGTGTCACTTAGCTCGATATTGTTTACTAGTAGATTTGACTATAAAATAGCATCATACAAAGATGGATTTATTCTCAAACTACTTTATTGGCCCGTTATTTTAGGGGGTTCTTTGGTTTTTACTGCGATATCTTTTTATAAATAACATTGGTTTTTTAGGACGTGTCATGATTCGAAACAAATTACATATGCTATCAGCTTTAGCAGTAATATTTTTGCTTATATTGATTGCCTTGAATGTGGTCAGTAGTATGCGCCTTAAAGCGCATAATTACTTTTTTATTAATGAGGTCGATCCTCGTGCTTCGGCGCTAAATGAGATGTTTTTTGTTTTCGGTTATGGCTATTCAATTCATAACTTTAAAAACTTTGTGATTCGCGGGGATGGTACTGATCGAGATGCCCGGCTCCTTGCTAAACTTGACGGTAACGCCCAAGCGTTTAGCGAATCGCTTGGGCGTTATACTCGCTTGATTAACAAAACTAGAATCTCAACGCAGTGGTTTTCCAAGCAAGTACCACAGGCGTTTTCCAAAAAAGAACGAATCTCGCTACAAACGATTCGTAATACCCATCAAAAATATATGAAAAATGTCCCCTTGGTAACTGAAGCTAAGCGGCGGGGCTTAAGCGTAGTGGAAGTCGATAGAGCCGTAAAAATAAGTGACGCACCCGCTATTGCCGCGTTTAACAACCTCTATTTGGATATTCGCCAGCTGCAAGAAACAACACTCGTCGAGACAGAGAAGCTCGCCAATCAAATTGGCACTCTAATGAAAATATCCATGGCAGTATTGGTTATTCTTATCAGCTCACTCATAATTACCGCGTTTCAAGTGCTGCGGCCAATTGTGGAATTGACCAAAAAAATTAATGAAGACGATAGCATTGAAGCCGCAGTAGCGGCGTTTAAATATGCGCATAAAGATGAATTTTCTCTATTGATGGACGCGATCAAGGCCAAACCGTACCCGCAGTCTAAAGGCAGGCCATAATACGTTTTTTCGAATCACAAAAAACGGAGATCACCACAATAATTTATACTGTAATCCAATCGCTAAATTATTCACATCTGAGCGCCGATATTGACAAATCCGAAGTAAGAAAAGCGATTTTTTAATCCATATCATTTCTATCTTGAGTATAGATGTAAGAAAAATGATGGCAAACTATTGATGAATAATTCCTGACTCAAAAAGATGGGTGTTTGTTCACCAGTTAGCGTGTAAAATTTAGTTAAAATGCTCGCTAATATTAAATCGAAATTTCACTGAATCACTGTTGCTATAAAGGCTCTTTATGAAGCGTATTTTTACCATTTTATCTGCTGTTGCACTCCTTGTTGGTATGAGCGCATGCGTCACTACCGGGAAAACACCGGCGCAAAAACGCGAATCCGTCCAGACCATGAGAACTGACGCCCTTACAGAGCTATTCAAGATGAAGCCGGATGTGCGTGCGCAAATTAAGAGTGCCGCAGGTTATGCCGTATTCAGTAATGCCAATATCAACCTCATTTTTGCCAGCTTCGGCGCTGGTTATGGCGTCGCTAAAAACAACACAACGGGCAAGTACACCTACATGAATATGGGCGAGGTCGGTTTAGGTATTGGCGCTGGAGTGAAGGATTTTCGTATCGTCTTTGTTTTCCATACTGCCGATAGTTTGTCGCGTTTTATCAACAAAGGCTGGGCCTTTGGGGTACAAGCCGACGCTGCCGCCAAAGGTGGGAAAAAAGGCGTAGCCGTGGGTGGCGAGGCGACCGTGGACAACACCTCAATTTACCAAATGACCGTAACAGGTTTGGCGCTTCAAGCCACCGTAAAGGGCACCAAGTTTTGGCGCAATACCGACCTTAATTAGTGTGTTATTAATATCCGCTGTTTGTTGCTAGTGTATTTGTTTTTCACTTTAATATCCTTGATAGGTAGTCAAAAGCCTGTACATTGTCTTTGGTGATGTAATCCACTATCGGCAGGCTTAGCATCTGCGTGCGGGTCTTGTCATCCATTCTGCCGGTCATCACAATACCGGGGATCTCATGCTCCAAAATAAAGGGGATCACCTCACCATCGAGCGCATCGGGCAAGCTATAGTCGATGGAAGCCAAAAAGAAGTCGTGATCCTGCTGTATCAAGGCCTTCACTTCCTCAAAGCTTTCGGCAACCGTGACCCGATATCCTGCGGAGGTTGCGATATGCTTGATGACCCTCGCGACGGGCTTAGTGCCCTCTACCACTAGCAAGTGCTTTTGTTGCGACATGTCAGCCTCGAAGAATAGCCCACGCAAACAAAATATAGTTCAATTTCACCACTATATAACGCCTAACATCCCTTTTGTTGTTAAACTGCCATATGTAGCTGGGTGGAAATGTTTAATTATTTGTAGCAGTAACTGATACTTGCTCGGGTATAAATGCTCGGTCTTCCTCATTTAATTTTTGCCCTGCAAAGGCATGCACTACGGCAAGATATACCTGAGGCTCTACAATAATATCGTCATACAAATAGCTAGCGCTGCCTTTTTTTATAAACAAGCTAAAGTCTTCTGTTTGCGTTGCGTTGGGAGTCAAACTTAGCAGTGTCTCGGTATCAATGGCTTGGATATAAAACTCCTTACCATCAGTGAGTTTAAAATCTTGTAAGTAGCCCTGCCAGTCGGCGTAAGCCTCTGAGGCTTCGCTTCCGCTGTAGCGATAAAGCAGAATTGCCTGCCCGGTTTTGTGAGCGTTAGTTATTGCCGGTGCGATACTTGTGGGTAGTACGGCATCCTTAGGTTTGTGTGCGCACGCGGAGGTGACTAGAAATATTGATAGTAAGGCAAGTAAACGTAGCATTATTTATGCCTCTTTTGGAATGGTCTTTTTAGGGATTGCCTGACTTTCGGATACCATGCGTTGATTGAAAAAGAATTTAGCATCGTATGAGAATTCGGTAGAAGATAGTTTTTTGTCAAAATGCGGAGTGTCTACTTTGGTAAAATCACCGCCCCAGCGATAGCTCAATTCTTTAAGTTTCTTGATGAGCTTTTTAGCGTTGTCAGAGGCTTTATTGTTTTTAAAGGTCTTAATGTTATTCCAGTTGTCGCCGTCAACAATATTACAGTCAATTGCGTGGCCAATTAGATGTTGTGATTTACTTGCGGGGGGAACGACTGCGCCAGTAACTTTCACACCATGAACGCGAAAGGCTTGGTTGATTTTTATGGTAACTTTTTTAGCTTTAGCCTGACTGTTTAAGTCTTTTAGTAGTTGTAATGCGCCGCTAGATATAATGATTTCATTTTCTAATACTGATGTGGATGCAATTTTTTTAAAGCCGGAGCTTTTTTCTATTTTACCGAATTCACTGAAAGCGACTATCACTAAGTCACCGGTCGTTATTTGCTTATTGCTGACCCAAGTCTTTAATTCATCGGAAGTGGCCTTGTCGAGCTTGCCGGTAACACTGATGGCCGATTTAACGGTGCGAGTAATGTTTGAGTTGTTTTTTGCGTAAGCTGTGGCGTTGGCGCATGCCCATTGAAAGAGTTTGACGGCTTTTCGGGTTTTGCCGCCAAAATCACCATCTGCGGTGCCAGTAGCCACGCCGACGGATTTGAGGTCATTTTGTAGGCTCTTAATGGTATATTCTGGCGCGGCTTTCAGGGTTTTACCGCCCCAAACCATCTTTTTGTCATTGTCCTTATGTTGCAACACGATAAAATCAGCCATGAGAGTCTCCGTCTACATTTGTTTGGTCGAGTAGCTTCGCTTATCGACTACCTTTAAACAAGTGCTAAGGGCTTGTTTTTGGCTGATATACCCGCCAATTTTAAGGCTGGTTTCAGATGTTTGCGCTACTTCACATATTTTCGTTTGTTCGGGAGGGCACTCTTCCAGTGAGAGGTAATATGAACGTCACAGTATTCATGGTGTTCGCTGTGTTACCGAGTTCAAGGCACCAATAAATTAGGCCGTAGGTATTCTAGAGCCGGAAGACTTGAGCATATGAGTCGATGTTTTTGGAGGGGTAATTGCACCGTTGGCAAGCCTCGCGGTTATTCTAATAAGTTTAATTTTTTAACAATGCTCGCTAGTAATTTGTTCTCGCTAGGTTTTAACTCGTAACTAAAGCGCCACTTGCCTTTTTTATCCCGTTAAAATTTAATGTGCGAACGCAACAATACAACCACCGCTACGGTTATCAAAGCGCTACTACCTAAATCGAACTGCGTGGCTGGGGCACTGTTCAAGGCCTCAATTGCCTTCGCTCGCTCTGGGTTTTGTTGGCTTAGTAGGGTAAGTGCTATGGCGTGTGCGCAGGCTCTGCGGATAATGTGGTTAAATTTGCCAAGATGACACCTCGTATTAGAATCTGGAGTGGGTGCGATTGGAGGGGAAGTTCAACGGCAATTCCTTGTTCTCTAATGTTACAAAACAAATGTTGCCTCAGTGCTTTTTGAGTATAACCTTCTGTGTAAGTCTGTTAGAGTTTGTATAATTTTTGTCTTAGCAAATTCGATAAAATCAGGATTCATTACGGTTTTGCTAAGTCGTTGAGAATCTAGGAAGCGTGACATCTCTTGAACGAAATGCTTTGTTTCAAAATAGCTTGGAACTTCATTAATTCTTGCCTCTAATCGAACTTTGTATTGAGTCATGGCGTGATCTTCGATTTTTTTTCGTATAAGGTCGATGTCTATTTTTGTGCTTTGTTGCTGAAGCCAAATTATGTCCCATAAATCCCGTGCTTTAATGTTGTTTCGAGCAGGAATAGCGATTAATTTATCGGCTAAAATTTCATTTTTTGATGATCCTCGGATCAGCATTGTATTGTAACCATCAGGTAGATCGCTGTAGTTTGTATTTATCGCCATTGGAATGGCTTCATGAGTGGGAATGTTGGCAATATCAATATGAATTCTCTGGCTTGGAATGTTTTTTTGTGTTGGGTGCATTTGAATAATCACCTTCCATGTGTGGGCGTGGCTGACGCAATTTTCTGAGGTGTAGGTGAGTTGTTTTGGGCTGCGAACCTCGGTGAGAAATTGGTAGCGGTCATATAAGTATCGTTCTAACTCCAAGCGTATTTTATCGAAATCAGCGGGCTTGAAATGACTGCCAGCATGAAAATCTAAATCTTCACTATAACGATTTGAGCCATGGCACAGACGTAGACATGTACCTCCAATAAAAGTCATCTCAGGCAGTATCAAGTTTTTTTGTTGTAGTAAGAAGAATATGTCATAGTGGATCAATTCTTTTTCAATCACAGGTTTCATAGCGGTGAGAGAAGGGTTTGATTTGATTATCATATTTGCGCGTTCAGAGAGCGATATTTTTTTCATTCCGTGTATCCTTTAATATGTCATTAAATACAGCCATATCAACCATGTGAAGATTTCGATTGACTCTCTTTAGGTCGCTTAGAGCCAGCGCCGGTTTGGCAATGCGAAGTGGTCGTTGGTTTTGTTTGTAGGTGTTTTCGATGATGTCTTTTTCGGTTCTACTGGTGTGGGTGAGTTCTACCACACCATGAGGTGTTGCGTAGGTCTGACTGCGGCCTGTTGTCATTACTGTAAGGTGGCTGATGGTCATTTGGCTGATAATACTGCATTCCGATAATGCTGTTTCAAGGCTTATATAGGAGTATCCACCGCTACGTAATGCTAGTGCAATGGATTCCAGTGTGTAACTGTTGTTGACGTTTCCCTTCGGGTAGAGGTATACCCCTCGGCATGCTCTAGTTAAAACGCCTGTGGTAATGGCTCTTTCGATGGTTTTCTTTAAGTTTTGCTTAGATTCCGCAGGGAAGTAGCTGCCTAGCATTTTATTTGAAAACGCATACGTTTCATTCTTAGATGCCAAATCAAGCATGTCGGTCAAGGTGGTGAGTTTCATATTGCGCCCTCTACAGAAAGGGTAATAAAACTTACCCTTTCTGTCAATCTTCTTCCTTATGTTAGTAGCTATACGGTTACTGAGGATTGAGTAATCATGACCAATGGTGGATTGCCTCCCGTTTGCAGTATTTGTCGTTTATATGCGCCATAGGTGTGTGCGCCTACGCAGTGCTCGATAATCATTACCATAGCGTCCTGCACGTAGACAAACAGCGGGCATTGGGTTGGTCAAAAAAAGAAGTCGCAGAGCGATGGATGCAGCTTTATGACGGGCATCTCCTTGTGCATCAATACCTTGGACGAGCGCATTGAGCGGCAGCGTGAAATGAAAGAAGCCCTCGATTTACAGCAGCAGCCCGAAGCGTCACTCATGCCCTTTGGTGCCTTCCCGTATGTAATGTGCCTGATTGGCTTGCGGGACATACGAGATTACCGAATATTCTCGGACGAAACCCAAAAGTTTGTCATTGATGGTAGTGCGTTTAATATTAAGGAAGAAAGCTGCACCCTATTTTACTGGGCGAAGAAATAAAAAATACCGCCACCTCAGAGGAGGATCAACAATACCTTATTGATCTAGGTTTAATTCGTGTCGGTAACAAGGGTCTGGAACTTGCCAACCCCATGTACAAAGAAGTCATACAACGCCAACTGACATGGCTTTTTTGATACCTTCGATTATCGCTTTAGTGACTAGGAGCCGTTCGTAATGAACCAATAAAAAATATAGTCCCGTTTCACCCTCAAGACGAAGACATCACCAGCTTATTACGACCAGTCGCCTTAGCTTTATATAGTGCCTGATCCGCTTGGGCAAGTAATTCCTCTATCGAATGTAGCTCATCCATCACCGTGAATCCTAGGCTTAGGGTAAACTGAAGTGCTTCGTTTTTCACTTTAATAACATGGTTGGCGACGGCGACTATGAAAGCATCTAATGTACTTTCTAAGTCTGTAAGCTCAGCACCGGATAGCATTATCGCAAATTCTTCACCGCCAAATCTTGCCGTCAGTGCCGAAGGAAAATGCTGATTACACAGCGCCGATAGCTCAACCAATACCTGATCGCCAATGTCATGGCCATGGGTATCGTTGATTTTTTTAAAGAAATCAATATCCATCATTGCTATCACATAAATGTCGCTAGTATCACCCCGATTTTGGTTTATCTCCTCGGCTTTGGCATAGAAGTAGCGACGGTTATACATCGAGGTGAGGTAATCCGTGTTGGCGGCACGTTCAATTTGCTCTAGGTAGTGTAGTTTTTCAATGTTTTGGGTAATACGGCAATAAAACTCTTCCGGGCAAAAGGGTTTTGTTAAATAATCGTCTGCGCCATTTTTAATAAACCGGGCCGACTGGTACTCCTTACTCGTGCCAGAAACACCGATGATCACCATTTTATTTCTATCGTGGTCTTTGCGAAGCTTCTGTACCAGCTCAACACCACCCATACCCGGCATTTCATTATCAGTAATCACCATTGTGATATCCGGGTGCTCTTCGATGGCTTCCAGCGCCTTATGACCATCGCATGCTTCATAAACAGTAAAGTTGCGCCGCGCCAACAGTTTGCACACTTGGCGACGGGCGATGAGTGAATCGTCGACCACTAAAATACTCGTTTTGTGGTTAGTTAACTGGTATTTTAATATTCTTGATAGGTAATCAAAAGCTTGGACATTGTCTTTGGTGATGTAATCCACTATCGGCAGGCTTAGCATCTGCGTACGGGTCTTGTCATCCATTCTGCCGGTCATCACAATGCCGGG
>NVXL01000017.1 GCA_002746115.1 Alteromonadaceae bacterium | reverse complement strand
CTGCTCATCGCCGAGTCTCAACTCAAACCAGTCTACTTTCAAAACGATGGCTTAATTATTAGCCTTCCGGCTAAGTAGTGGGTAGATAAGCAATGGTATCTACCCATCACACGTGCTCTTGGTAAGTGATGCCTGCCTAAAATTATGATCAAATGATTGATAAAATAATCCGCCTGAGTGCCTGTATTGGAGTCGTCTTTCTAGCGATTAAATTTCTCAATGCAGAGCATGCATCCGCCACCTATCAGGCCCTATCCCTGACCGAAGTAGACATGTGGTTGGCACTGGTGTTCTTTTCAATTTTCATCTTCGTGGTGCTGGCGTTCATGTTTCAAGTTTCGATGAAAGTCGTTGGCGTAAATCTACCGTTGAAAATCTCGTTTATATCTACATCTATGAATACGTTCTTCAACACAGTCTTACCCATGAAGGGGGGGCTTTGGATTCGCGGAGCGTACTTAGAAAGGTATTTTAACGTCCCTTGGAAGAACTATTTATTTGTAGTGTCCACCAGCCAAATAATGCAAATCGGATTTCTCCTGGGGATGCTTGCAATCGCGCTATTGCTAGATAACGTCGCTCTAAGATCATTAAGCTCTTATTTAATCGGGCTACCAATCGAAATTATTGCGCTCTCGCTTATTGCACTATCTCTTTCAGTATTATTGATTATTAGAACTAAATTCGGAAAAAAAATCTTAACTCAGTTGATCAAAGGTTTAGCACTCTGGTCTAATAAACCAGCTCAAATTGGTAAGTTTGTTACCTTGGTCGCACTGCTAAACATCGTTACCTGCCTTAGGTTCTGGCTTTCTTTTACAGCTGTTGGTCACACGCTAAGCCTAAATGACGCCGTAATAATCTATTGCCTCTTAGCAATCGGCCTAAGCTGGGCTTTTACTCCCGGCAATATCGGCGTACAGGAAGCCGCAACTGTGTTTATTTCAGCGATCTTCGGTGTTGATATAAGCATTGCACTGGCGGCATCGATAGTTGACCGAGCTGCATCAATGCTGGTTATACTGCTGATTGGCGGCTTTGCCGCATATCGAAGCAGTAGACCCATAGACTAGTTATATCAGCAATGAAGATATTAATACTTACTCGCACTTCTATCCGACCGGTCGCCCGTCGGGTGTAATATCATTGATATGCGAATTCATTTCTGCACTCGAAAATCTCGGCCATGAAGTGCGCGTCGCTTGCGCAAAAAGCACAGGCGAAATTTGCCGAAACCTACGATGTATACATGAAGTTACCCGTAGAGGAGTTGGTGTATAACCCGCAAGCGCTTGAGATGGGCGTTCGGATTTTCTCCAATAACTGCGCTTTATGTCATGGCTCGGACGGCGGCGGTAATGTTGGAATTCCGGATCTAAGCGATAAAGACTGGTTGTACGGAGGCTCACCTGAGCAAATTAGGCATTCGATTGAACATGGCCGTTCCGGAAACATGCCGCCTTGGGGGGATATTCTTGGCAGCGACAATATTAGTGCTATTGGTGAATATGTACTGAAGCTCTCTGGTCAAAAACACGATGCGACGCTTGCGGCTAACGGTGAAGGTTTATTCGCGCAAAATTGCAGCGCTTGTCATGGTGAAACTGGTGAAGGTATGTATGTGTTAGGGGCGCCTAACTTAACTGATGATATTTGGCTTCACGGGGGTGAAAAAAACGATATTTTACGAGCGGTGTGGTACGGATTTAATACCAGTAATATGCCTGCACATAAAGAGTTATTACGTGAGCATAAACTACATTTGCTTACGGCCTATGTTTATTCTTTATCTTATGACTATGAATAAATAAAAGAGTAAATAAACCTATTACGGCGGAATCTACGTGTCGAGTAAAAATAACAGCCAGGCTGAACCCGAAAGTATTCGTTATGTGAATTTATACGAATCCGAAGGTAAAGTTTATACGCGTAAAATCAGTGGTTTTTATCAAAGTATCCGTCGCTATACCTGCTTACCTTTAATTCTTGGTTACGTATTATTACCTTGGCTTATCATGGATGGTAGGCCTTCTATATTGTTCGATCTCCCCGCCCGAAAATTTCATATTTTATGGTTGACCTTTTGGCCGCAGGATTTTATGTTGCTGGCATGGTTGCTAATTATTTCCGCGTTTGCTTTGTTTACTGTCACCGCGATGCTTGGGCGTGTCTGGTGCGGTTTTACCTGCCCTCAGACGGTTTGGTCGCTGATGTTTATGTCGGTCGAGCATATGTGCGAGGGGGACAGGAATAAACAAATAAAGCTCGATAAACAAGGCTGGAGTACCAATAAAGTATTACGCAAAGGTACAAAGCACTTTTTGTGGTTGCTGATCGCGTTTATTACGGGTGTAACATTTGTGGGCTATTTTGTGCCTATACGTGATTTGTTAAGCGGTTTGTTACCCTATCGTGATGAATTTGGCATGTTAAGCATTGGGGCGCACCCGGTTGCGATTTTTTGGACTTTATTTTTTACAGGTATGACCTACCTGAATGCCGGTTGGTTGCGCGAGCAAGTTTGTAAATACATGTGCCCCTATGCGCGCTTTCAATCGGTGATGTACGACAAAGATACTTTAGCCGTTCATTATGATGTTGCGCGTGGAGAAAGCCGTGGTGCGCGTAAAATAGGCAGTGATTATAAAGCGAAGAACCTGGGTGATTGTACGGATTGCTCTTGGTGTGTACAGGTATGCCCTGTGGATATCGATATCCGTGATGGGTTACAGTACTCGTGTATCAATTGCGGGCTTTGTGTAGATGCCTGCAACATGGTAATGGATAAAATGGATTATCCACGCGGCTTGGTGCGCTTTACCTCTGAAGACCAGTTAGAGAATGGTAAAATGAATTTTGTGCGTATTCGTTTGCTTGTGTACCTTGTGGTTATTGCCCTTATGTCTAGCGCTTTTATTTATACTGTTTACACCCGCACGCCATTAAGTATGGATATCATTCGCGACCGTGGCACGCGCTTATACCGCTTACGCAACGACAGGGTGCAAAATGTGTATACACTTAAAGTGTACAACATGGATCGTGACGATCACATCTACAGCTTAAAAATTAGTGGCGATTACCCTTTTGCATTGGGTAAACATCGACCGATTCAAATTAAAGCCGGTGGGGCATCTACCGTGCCGGTGAATGTATCTGTGTCTAAAAATAAGCTCGACACTGAAAATACGGATGTGACCTTTTACTTAGAAAGCACAGACAATGATACTATCGCCGTTGAGCGAACCAGCCCGTTTTTGGGTCCGAAAAAATAATGGCTTACCTCATGATAGATACAAATAATACCGAACAAAAATGGTACCGAGAGTTTTGGGCTTGGTTTGTTTTTGCCCCGCTAATTATAGTCGTTCTTGTCAGTGCTGTGACGGTCACACTCGCCTTTACCGGGGCGGATGTTGTGGTAAAAGGCGATTACGAAAAAGACGGGCGGATGTTAAAAGAAGACTTTAGCGATACCAGTCAGGCGCTCTCACGCAATAGCAAAGAGTCGCCAACGGCTTCCCCTTCAGTAAATACTGCCGAGTAACGAGCGACTTTTGTGACGGCTTGTTATCATTGCGGTCTGCCCGCGAAAACGAATATTCAACGTGAAATAGATGGTCAGTTACTGGCATTTTGTTGCATTGGTTGTGAAGCGGTCACCCAAGCGATTATGGATGGCGGCTTAGAGAACTTTTATCAATATCGTGATGAGCATAATGGTAAAGCGGATGCCGAGCATAATGACTTTGAGGCCTATGACCTTGAAGTCGTGCAGGCTGACTTTGTTAGTGTGGTAAGTGTTAGTGCGCTAAGTGACAGCTATTCTTCGGAAACCGTTTCCTCTACTGACTCCACTTCGCCAGCCGCCACAGATATCTATGATGCGCAGCTTTATATCAGCAATATTAGTTGCGCAGCCTGTGCGTGGTTAATTGAAAATTACTTACTTAAATTCCCTGGCGTACTCGCGGTGAGCGTTAATGTTGCAAGCCATCAATGCCGAGTACGTTGGGATAAAAGCCAGTGCAAACTGAGTGAGGTTTTTCTTCAGCTAAAAAATATTGGTTATCAAGCGACACCCGCGAGCCCGAATAGCTATGCATTGGAGCGTAAAAAATCGGCTAAAGCGGCATTGTTACGTTTAGGCCTAGCAGGAATAGGCATGATGCAAGTCGGTATGCTGGCGATTGCTTTGCATGCCGGTGGAGTACAGGGCATGTCGGCGCATTGGCAAAGTTACCTGCGCTGGGCGAGCCTTATTATTAGCACTCCAGTAATGCTGTATAGCGCGATGCCGTTTTACCTTAGCGCTTGGCGGGCATTGCGATTGCGTCATGCGAATATGGATGTACCTGTTTCCTTGGCTTTGGTGCTCGCTTTCACGGCGAGTATTTGGGCAACGGTTTCGGGTAATGGCCAGGTGTACTTTGATTCCGTTAGCATGTTTGTTTTTTTCTTGCTGCTTGGGCGTTATTTGGAAATGCGCGCAAGGCACGCGAGCGCCAGTCAGTCCGAGGATTTATCGAGCCTTATCCCTAAAACCGTAGAGAAACTGATACCCGATGGTCGCAAAGTCGTGCCCTTAAGTGCCGTTAATTTGGATGATCATCTTTGGGTTGCTGCAGGTGCCGTATTCCCTTGTGATGGTGTTGTGTTAGAAGGGCGTTGCGCCGTCGATGAATCTGTATTGACTGGAGAGAGTTTGCCCGTCAACAAAACCCAGGGCGATACTTTAATGGGCGGCACATTAAATGGCGACTCCGCCGTGAGCATGTGTGTGACTGCCACCGGCGAGCAGACGCGTTTATCAGCGATCAAAAAAATCCTTGAACGTGCCATGCAAGAGAAGCCGCATTATTTAACGCTTGCGGATAAGCTTGCCAGTCGGTTTGTGCTTGTGGTACTCGGTGTCGCGTTATTAACCGCAGCAGGCTGGTTTTATTACGCCCCGGAACGTGCCTTGTGGGTGAGCTTGTCAGTGTTAGTCGTGACTTGCCCCTGCGCACTTTCTTTAGCTAGTCCGGCGGCGTTAACGGCAGGTATTTCTCGCCTGGGTAAGCTTGGCTTATTAGTAAGCTCTGCGCAGTTTTTAGAGCGCTTAAGTGCCGTCAATCATATCGTCTTTGATAAAACCGGGACTCTCACGACTGGGGATTTATGCATTGCAAAACTTAGGTGTTTAGGCAAGTTAGATCAAGAGCAGGTATTGGCTATCGTGGCAGCGCTAGAGGTGCAAAGCGAGCACCCGATTGCACGGGCTTTTCATTCTGTCGTCTATACAAAAGCAGCCACATCCGTGGTGGTCGAGCCCGGTTTAGGTGTTAGAGGTTTGATCGATCAAAAAAATTACCGTTTTGGGCGAGCGGATTTTGCCTCAGAGCATAGCGTGCTAGATTATCCCGGTGCGGGTCTTTGGCAGTTGTTAGCGGATGATCAGGGCCCCATTGCTTGGGTGCTACTGCAAGATCGTTTGCGCGATAGTGTTAAACCTCTGTTTGGGCAATTACAGGCAGCTGGTATGCAGATTACCTTGTTAAGTGGGGATCGGCGGGAGAATGTTGAGGCTATGGGGTGGTCCCTTGGTTTGGCAAACTCGATTGCTGAGGCTTTGCCGCAAGACAAACTACAGTATATTCAGCAATTGCAGCGTCGGGGCGATAAAGTCTTGATGGTCGGGGATGGCATTAACGATGTCCCTGTGCTGAGCGCGGCAGATGTGTCGATTGCTATGGGAGCCGCGACGCAGTTGGCGAAAACCCATGCAGACGGCGTGCTCTTATCCAATAACCTGATGATGATTGTGGCCGCATTGCAATTGGCGCATAAAGTGAATGTCAAAATAAAACAAAACTTTGCCTGGGCATTTTTCTATAATCTCTGCGCCTTACCTTTGGCTGTCATTGGCTGGGTGCCGCCTTATGCGGCGGCCATTGGTATGTCCCTTAGTTCCATCGTGGTGGTGCTGAACGCTTTGGCCTTGCGCAGCACTCGCCTCACGGCTTTAGCAAAAGTGCGCTAAGCTAAGGTGTTAACCGTGTTAACGATGGTATTGTCAGGTGTTTGAAGCCCATATTTGTACAAGTGATCTAGGAGCTCTATTGTGGACAGTTTGTATATCCTGATACCGGTAGCCATTTTTGTTGTTGTGTTAGCCATTTTGTTGTTTTTCTGGGCGGTAAAGTCTGGTCAATACGATGACTTAGAGAGCCAAGGCAAACGTATTTTGTTTGATGAGGTCAAACCCAAAACGACCGCCGCAAGCAACGCGACTGTAAGCGCGAAAGCCAAAGCGGATACGCATGTAGACTGATGCCACAAGGGTAAGGGCTCACATCAAACCGCTATTGGCAGCATATAAAGCATCGTTATATACTAGTGATTAGCACGTTAATAGTATTTATGTCGTTTATAAGCTTTTGTAGGCTTGGCGGTTCTGTACACTCGTTCAACATGTTTTTTACTAAATAATTCAAACAATAAGCGGGAGCATACTTTGGTGACTACTTCGTTTTATCAGCGCTACAAGCGATTCACTCAACTGGCAGCAGTGCCGTTTATCTCGGCGCTTATCGTCTCTTGCGGCACATCTGGAACCTCTTCTAAAGATTTTTCTGCTGGTGATCAAGCAAGTAGCTCTAAAAGCTATGCCTCACTCGACTGGACTCTCCCAGAAACGGCAGAAGCGGCCGAGTTTATGGCCAACTGTCAGCAGCGCTTCGAGCAAGCGGATACGCAGTTTAAACTATTGCAGCAAAGTGAATTCAGTAGTGACCTTGATTTTCTTAAGGGTATGAACGGATTAGAAAAAACCATTCATAACACCTTGGCACCAGCGAGCCTGAAGGCAAATGTACACCCAAATAAAGAAGTGCGAGAAAGCGCTGAAAAGTGCGAACAAAATTTCATCAGCCTTATTTCAGACATCGGTTTGTCTGGATCCTTGTTCAAGCGCATGTCGCGTGTCGATCAGGCCGTGTTGGATGCGAAAGCTAAGCGCTATGTGGGTGAATCGCTACGAGAGTTCCGCCGTAGCGGTGTTAATCTCGATAAAGCCTCACAGCAGACGCTTAAAACCCTAGTCGATGAAATTAATGCCATAGGGCAGGACTTCCAGAAAAACATTCGTGAAGACGTCCGCAGTATCGTGGTAAAGAATGAGGCTGAGCTTGCCGGTTTGCCGCAAGACTTTATTGATTCCCATCGTGATGAAGCCAGCGGTGATGTTATCGTTACGACGAATTACCCCGATTATTTCCCGGTTATTCAGTATGCAAAGTCAGATGCTTTACGTTTACGTGTGTATAACGAATTTAAAAACCGTGGTTACCCTGCTAACGAAGAAGTGCTAAAAAACTTATTGAAAAAACGTCATCAAGTGGCCGAATTGTTAGGCTACTCCAGCTATGCGCAATACGCTATGGAAACCTTAATGATCGGTTCTCCTGAAAATGCGCAAGCGTTTATTACCGAGATTGCTGATGTTTCAGCCGATCGTTCAGAGCAAGAATATCAACAGCTGCTGAAGCGCCTACAAAAAATACAGCCTGACGCTACTGAGGTAAAAGATTGGCAAAAAACTTACATAGCTGAATTGGTTAAGAAAGAGCAGTACAAGGTTGACTCGCAAAAAGTACGACAGTACTTTCGTTATGACCGAGTACAAAAAGGTATTTTTGAGCTAACAGAAAAAATGTTTAGGGTGCAAATACGGCCCATGCAAGGTGACCTTTGGCATGAGAGTGTCACTGCTTGGGAAATCGTTGAACGCGGAGAGGTGCTTGGTCAGTTCTATTTAGATATGCATCCACGCGAAGGTAAATACCAGCACGCTGCGGCTTTTACTATTCAAGACGGCATCCTCGACGAGCAATTACCGATTAAAGCTTTGGTTTGTAACTTCCCTGAGGGGGATGCATTCATGGAGCACGGACAAGTTGAAACCTTCTTGCATGAGTTCGGTCACTTATTGCACGGTATTTTTGGCGGCAACCAACCTTGGTTGGCGCAATCGGGAATCGCGACTGAGCGTGATTTTGTTGAGGCGCCTTCTCAAATGCTTGAAGAGTGGGTTTGGGATTTTACCACGCTTAAGTCATTTGCGATTAACGATAAAGGCCAGTCCATTCCCTCCTCTTTAATTAAAAAGCTCCAGGCCAGTCGAGACTTTGGTCAAGGTTTGTTTACTCGTCATCAAATGTTCTATGCCGCATTGTCGCTTAACTACTACATGCAAGACCCAGACACTATCGACATGAATACCATGGCGGCAGAGTTACAGAATAAATATTCTAATTTTGATTTTGTCGATGGCACTCACTTTCAATATAGCTTTGGTCATTTAGATGGCTATTCGGCGGTTTATTATACGTATATGTGGTCCTTGGTGATTGCGGATGACATGTTTAGTGAGTTTGAAAAGAACGGCCTCTTGAACACCAAAATCGCCAAGCGATATCGTCGTGAAGTCCTAGAGCCCGGAGGCTCGTTGGACGCGGCCGATCTGGTAGAGAACTTTCTAGGTCGCCCTTATACTTTTGACGCCTTTGCGCGGAGATTTAAATAATGCCGTTTAACGTAAGTATCATTCGTTATTTTTGCTTGGCTTTAGCGGGGCTCGTGTGCCTGAGCGCTTGTAGCAAGCAAGAGAATAAAACTGTAAACCCTGATGAGAAAGCCCTGCACCTTTCTGTCGGTGCGTCGCCACAGTCACTTGATCCCCACGTGGCTACTGGCGTACCTGCAATTAAGATTCTAACCGGTTTAGGTGAGCGTTTAGTTAGTATCGATTTAACAACTCTAGAGGTGGTTCCCGCGTTAGCGACGCATTGGGAAATTAGTAACGATGGCAAGCGTTACGTTTTTCACCTGCGTAAAGAGGGGCGTTGGTCCGATGGTTCAGAGGTGACAGCAGCAGACTTTGTTTACGCTTGGCGTCGCGCCCTAACGCCCACCGTGGGTTGGCAATACGCGAACGACTACCATATTATTGCCGGAGCCGAGGCATTTAATAAGGGTGAAAATACTGATTTTGCTAGCGTCGGTGTTAAAGCCTTAGATGCTTACACCCTTGAATTTACGCTGCGCTCGGCACAGCCCTTGTTTCTACGGAAGTTAACGCCTGAGACCTTGATGCCGGTGCATCAGGCTTCGTTAGAGAAGCACGGTGCGATGGATGATGTGAGCACGGCTTGGACCAAGGCGGGCAATTTTGTGAGTAATGGGGCATTTCGCTTGTTGAGATGGGAAGTTAATAAAATCATTGAGCTCGAAAAAAACCCGCATTATTGGAATGCCGATTCAGTTAAGCTGGATAAAATCTACCTCTACCCTATCGAAACTGAAAGCGCGGAAGAGCGTGCTTTTCGTGCAGGGCAAATTAATTTAGCCTTTGGTGGCCGTATACCGGTAAGTAAAATTGCCTCTTATCAAAAGAAGGCACCGGAAAAATTAAAGTTGGTAAGTGCTTACGCAACTTACTTTTATCTTTTTAATGTGACTCAGCCGCCTTTTGATGATGTGCGTGTACGTAAAGCGTTTACTCATGCTATCGATCGTGATTCTATTGTCAAAAATATTACCAAAGCGGGTGAAGGCGTTGCTAACACTTTAACGCCGCCGACACCGGGTTATAGTGAAGGCGTGGGGGTACTAACGTACGACGCTGAACTTGCTCGTAAATATTTGGCCGAAGCGGGTTATCCGGGAGGAAAGGACTTTCCCTCGATTACTCTTATCTATAACACTGCAGATCTACATCGAAAGGTGGCTTTGGTCATTCAGCAAATGTGGCGAACCGAGTTGGGTATCGATGTCACCTTAGAAAATCAGGAATGGAAAGTCTTCTTAGATACTAGGCAAAGCCTGAATTTCAATGTAGCGCGTGCAGGCTCTGTAAGCGGTATTGCGGATCCGTCAGATTTCTTGGATACCTATCAAACTGGGCATGGAATGAACGACACCGGTTGGAGCAACTTTGAGTTTGATGCCTTGATAAAGCTGTCGAGTGAGACGATAGATCAAAGTGAACGCTACCGAATACTTGCTCAAGCTGAGGCGATTCTGCTTGAGGAGTTACCGCTCATTCCGCTGTATTATTACACTAATAGTTACTTAATCGACGACACGGTTAAGGGCTTAACGTTTAATCCGATCAGCCGAATTAACTTTTCCGATATTGATATTGTCAACGAATAAATGTCTCAGTACCGCTGGATGGCTCCATTCGGCGGCGTTTCATTGAGTATTCTTTACCTTTGTTACGTGACGGTTTGACGCATAGTAAGTAGTCCTATCGAGCTATCAAATACGCCTTTTATTATTATCGTAATAATCAAAGCCTCGTATCCCTTCTTTGTAGCTTCTAGTCCAAATAATACCAGATCAATATTTCTGAGTGAATAAAGATCAGTTGGCCGGCTTAATGCGGCCAGAGGTTCTAAACAACAGATAAGCAGCGAAAAATTTTGCAGGCAATACTGTAACCTTGTCCTGCGCTGATGTTGGTGGATTCGCGCAGCGGGTAAGGGAGATTAGGAAAAAGCCACTCTTTAAAAGTCAGTTTAGGTAATCTAGGAGAGCTATGTTTGAGTTTGACTAAAACTCACCACATAGGTTAGGATGCGATCATATTGTTTTTGGTATGAAATTCTTCCCGCTACCCCAGCGCCAGAAATAAAATATCCCTAAAAAGTTTCACAAATAGACAAGGTGTCATTTTGTGTGCTCATGTTGAAAATATGTTGAAAAATATTCGATATATTTCCATCGGAGTTTTAGGTATAGATTGATAAATATACCCTAAGAACAAAAAACCATCAGATTAATGTGATGTAGGTCTCGGCCTGCGTCTGATTTATTTTCGTACGAACAAGGAACATTTAATGCTCAATGCAAAACTCATATTAACCTTTTCTTTCGCAGGCTTGTTACTTGGTTGTAGCGGTGATTCGGATAATTCACCCGCACCTATACCTGAACCTGAAAATCAAGCCATGCAAGTCGAAGGGCTTTGGGCTTCGAGTATTGCAGGCAATGAATCTTTCGAATTTTTCCCAAGTGTTTTTAAAGGCGACCTTAGTGCGGGCTTGAAAACTGGTCGAATGACTGCCCTAGACGGAAGTAAAATTCCATTCTACTGGGAGAGTGAAGGGGATGATACGCTGCTACTTAATTTAGTTAATCCCGAATGTGTCGGTTTACCATTAAATGCCTGTGGGGATGTTGAAGGTATCGTCACTATTGTCGCTAGCCCCGGTTTAGCGAACGATAGAGAGCTTATTATTGATTTTGATGATGATGCTGATGGC
Organism: Alteromonadaceae bacterium; assembly: GCA_002746115.1. Lineage (GTDB taxonomy): Bacteria > Pseudomonadota > Gammaproteobacteria > Pseudomonadales > Cellvibrionaceae. The sequence continues at coordinate 44,846 of NVXL01000017.1, read as the reverse complement.
CTAGGTGATCGTAATCTTACTCAACAATTTCGTCGAGTTAATATCGATGTTAGCAACTTGAATGACGGTGAAATATTTTTCATAGAAGACCCTTATTTTGAAGTGCCTTTGGAAGGTGCTGTAAATGGTAGTGTGATGTCTATTCAGCTACCGTATACAGGCACTTCAGTGACTGTTTCCGCGAATATTGCCAACGGCGCACAAGAAAGCCTTATGTTTGATATGGTTGATAGTATGCCGGTTTCTTCCATGCAGGCATTCCCTGTCACCGATGGCGATAGTCAAGAGCTTGTCGTGAACACCTGGTATGACCATGTTGTACTTAATCAGTCTGGCGGCGACTATTATGCCTTAAGTTTTAGCATTCAACGTGAAGCGGTTCTTCCTTCGGATGTAAACGCTGACGATGTCGATCTTAGTGGTCTCGTTGTCCAGGAAGAGCGTACGGTTATTCTTGATATGATCAGCGAATTTATTGCTGGTGATGTTATTACCGCAAGTGATCGCTACTACTCCTTTATTCAGTTAGATTTTAACTTCCCACGTACTATAAGTAACTCTGGTAACGAGCTTGTTTTTACCTCAAATTCTGAGGGTACGCTCTTCCGTACGGATTTGTTCGAAGGTCAGTTTTCTGAAACGCGTGATTTTACTTGGACACAAGAAAATGACGGACGTTTAGTTTTAGATTTTGAGGGTGTTGGGGAAACTAATATTCGCTTTATCGAACCAGTACCTGGCGGCTATCGAGCACTAATTCAAACGCCAAGATACGACGGGCCGCAATACATCGTTCATGACTTTATTCGTGATGCCGATACCCCTATCGTGATAGGTGAGGACATTCCGGGTCGCTTTGAGCTTATCAACAATGATGGCGTGACAAAAATTCTTGTGAATTTTAATGCGGACAACTCCATCACCTTCCCTAGTATTCCAAATTTGTTTGGTTTTTGGTTCCAGGATACCAATGGCGATATTGTGAGCTACGAATGTGTTAACAATAGTTTCCAAATCGTAACTATCTATGAAGATTGTTTGGGCAGCTTTGATGACTTATCGAACGTATTCTTCTCGCATATTCGTCGAGTGCGTTTTCTAGCTAAGCAAGGTGATCTCTATACCTCAGCCTATGACTCTATTTTCTGGGGTGGTCCATTCGGTACTTTTGACGGGCAATATACGAGCACAGCCTGGACGTATCGCTGGCATCGCCTAGGCGACTAAATTATTTCAGACTCGTGAGTGCTCACCCTAAGTGCTTCTTAATGGCGCGCTAATCGGTGAGCACTCATAAAAATACGGTGCAATGGTTGTGTTGAAAGTTGTGTCGCAAGTTGTATTGATTAACATGGTATTAATGGAATGAAGGATCTTCTCGAAAGTGGCGCAAAGATTGATCACATCGCGATTGCAGTGAAGGATCTCGATGAAGCTTTAGTGCTTTACGAAAATGTTTTCGGGTTTGAATTACTCCGTCAGCGAGAAATTAAAGGCGAGTATTCCGGAATGAAGTCGGCTGAACTGCGTGCTGGTGCATTTTCCATTGTACTGGTTCAGGGCACAGACCCCGGTTCGCAAGTCACCCGATTTATTGAAAATTACGGTCCAGGTGTTCAGCATGTAGCGATTGAGGTGAGCGATGTCGAGAAGCATCGAGAAAAGCTTGCAGCAACAGGCGTGAAATTTGCGACCGATATTATTGAAGGTGAAAACCTTGTGCAGCTTTTTACCCGTCGTGATGATAACTCCGGTGTGATGTTTGAGTTTATCGAACGAAGAGCCAATAAAAATGGTTTTGAGGCCGATAATATTCAACAGCTGTTTGAACAGCTTGAACGCAGCGACAGTTACTAACCCCGGGATTGCTAGATTAAGCACATGACTATTTTAGAAAAACTCTATACACATGCTCAAGAGCGCCCAAATGCTACCGCTTTTCGGTTTCTAACGGAGGTGCACGATGACGGCGATAGCTTGACTGACAGCTTGAGCTACAAAGAGCTTTGGCAGTCTGTTTGCCAAGTGGCTAACTTTTTGCGTAGCAAGGCTGAGCCTGGCAGTTGTATTTTATTGTTTTACCCTCCAGGGCTTGCCTACATTAAGGCGTTCTACGGGTGCTTATTGGCCGGTATGATTGCGGTTCCTTTATACCCACCAAGACGTAATGCAAATTCAGATCGCGTCCTCAAAGTCGCGCAGAGCTGTCAGTCAAGTATGGCTATGACTGAGCAAAGTGAAATTGCGAATGTACAAGCATGTTGGCAGCAGCAAAATAGCGCCAACTTAGTCATGAATTTTTTGTTGATAGAGGATGTGCCGAATATCGCTGTTCATATGCAGCCCAATGAAGCGATAAACCCAGCTCTACCCGCATTTTTACAATATACCTCAGGTTCAACCGGCAGCCCAAAAGGCGTCATGGTGACGCACGAAAATATTGTTGGTAATGTACAGCACCTTTCGCGTACATCTAATACCGGTAGCCGTGACGATGTATTTGTTAACTGGTTGCCCTTGTTCCACGATATGGGGCTCGTCGTTACGGTACTTTGGCCTGTGTATCTAGGCGCTACGTCGGTATTGATGGCTCCAGCCACATTTGTTCAAAACCCACAAACCTGGTTAAAGGCGATTAGTCGTTATCGCGGGACTATATGTGGCGCCCCGAATTTTGCCTATGACCTTTGTGCAAAAAAGATACCGCAGGAATTATTACCTGAGCTTGATCTAAGTACTTGGCGCATAGCCTTTTGTGCTGCGGAGCCTGTTCGGTCAGATACGCTCAAGAATTTTTACGATTATTTTGGTACCGCGAAATTTAACTGGGAAGCGCTCAACCCTTCCTATGGTATGGCCGAAGCAACGGTTTTTATTAGCGGTGCTAAGTCCGAGTCCAAGCCGAAAATTCTGACGCTTGATAAAGCTGAATTAGGGCAGAACAAGTTTGTTGTTTGCGGTGATTCAGCTAATAGCTCAACACCTGGATCAGCAAATAACTTAACCACAGAGCTTGTTGGGTGTGGTCAGGTACCAGCACCGCATAGCGTTAAAATAGTTGACCCCAAGACTAAGAGTGTACTGCCAGACGGTGCCATCGGAGAAATTTGGTTCTCGGGTCCGAGTGTTTCGCCTGGTTATTGGAAGTTACCCGAGGTCTCGGCTGAAACTTTTAATCAAATGCTCGACGGCGAAGCAAAATACCTGCGTACAGGGGATCTCGGAGCCCTATGGCAGGGTGAAGTGTTTGTCACCGGGCGTATGAAAGACCTTATTATTATTAATGGTGTTAACTACTATCCACAAGATATTGAAAATACCGCCGTTATGGCTCACCCGGCCTTAAGGGATGGAGCCTGCGCTGCTTTCACGCTTGAATCGCATGGCTTAGATGCCTTGGTGGTTGTGGCGGAAGTTGAGCGTCAGCACTTTCGAAGCGTGGATAAAGCAGCATTAATTAGAGCCATTCGTCAATCGGTGATGCAGGAGCATTCAGTCAACGTTGATCATGTTGTATTACTGAAGCCGCATAAAATACCACTCACCTCCAGCGGAAAAATACAGCGTAAACAAACGGCTATTTTATTGTCACAAGGCGAGCTCGATATCTTGGCGCAAGCGGATGCTCAGCCTTTGCAGGATTACATCGCTCCTCGTACCGAAGTGGAGTTGGCAATCAGCGCTATATGGGCTGCGGCGCTAAAAGTTGATCGCGTGAGCGTTGCGGCTGAATTTTCCGACGTTGGGGGGGATTCGATTACCGCTATAGAAATTGCCGCAAAAGTGAAATCCCAATTTGCATTAGCCGATATGACAGTAGAGCAAATTATTGCTTTCTCGACTATTGAGAAAATGTCTGAATTTGTTGCTTTGTATTTAGCACGTAGAGCGAAAAAAACTCAGGTAAACGACACTAAAACGCATTCAGCACCACGTAAGCGATTAACAATATGACAGCCCAGCAGCTATTAAGCTTTTTATTACATCACGGTGTTGATATCTCTGTAGTCGACGGCAGTCTTGCAATTGATGCACCTGAAGACTTTTTAGATGATACCTTAGTTTCTCAGATTAGAGCTAACAAGGCTGAGATGATCGCTTTGTTGGCCTTACTTGATGGTGGAGAGAAACCCTACGCTGACCCTAGCAAAGCCGAGTGGCCTTCTAGTTATACTTTTCCAGCATCTGCAGCACAGCAGCGGATGTTGTTAATGGAAGAGTTGGCGCAAGGGCAAAGTTACTACAATATTCCTGTCGCGTACAAATTAACGGGCGAGTTGAATCATGTTGCATTAGAGCAGGCTTTTACCCAGTTGCTTGCGGTACACGACATTTTACGTACAAGTTATAAAAGCGAAGAGCAGGGTTATTTGCAAGTAGTTAGCGCCCCAGCGCCGGTTGATATTCATCAGCAAGACCTTACTATTGCGCAAAACCGCCCTCAAGCATTGAGCGAGGCTTTGGGGCGAGAGGCAAATCATAATTTTGATTTGCATAGTGGCTGGCCGATTCGTGTGGCGTTGTTGAAGCTGGATGAAAACGTCCACGTATTAAGTATTAATATTCACCATATAGCAGCAGACGGTTGGAGTGCTCGAAGACTATTGGATTGTATTTGCCAAAGTTATACGGCTTCGGTTAATAACGAAAATTTATCGATAACACGAGACTACCAATACGCTGATTACGTGCAATGGCAGAGTGGATGGTTACAGTCTGAGCAATATAAGCAGAGCTTAAACTATTGGCTGGAAACGCTTGCAGGTATGCCTCAAGTGCACAGCTTGCAGGCGGATTTTATTCGCCCTAGCATGCAAAGTGTTAGCGGTATACGTTACGAGCAAGTGCTCAATACATCTACCGTGGAACTTATCAGTGATCGTGCGCGCCAGCTTAAGACAACGCCGTTTGTTGTCTTGCAAGCAATGTTCGCTTTAATGCTGAATAAATACAGTGCAAGCGATGACATCGTATTTGGTACGGCAGTAGCGAATAGACGACCGATTGATTTTGTGAATACGGTGGGGCTATTTGTTAATACACTTGTATTGCGTCATAACGTCGATCAAAATTTGACTGTTAATGCCTTAATTGAACAGTGTAAAAAAGTGAGCGATGAGGCCTTTGCTCATCAACAGATTCCGTTTGATACACTCGTCGATAAAATTAACCCAATACGCAGTCTAGGGCTTAACCCCTTAGTGCAAATCATGCTTGTATTACAAGATGATGCTAGTGATAATTTTTCCTTAGGGGAGCTGAAAACAGAAGCTCTCGCTCAAGCGCAAGATGTCGCCAAGTTTGATCTTGCCTTACACGTTAAGGTGAGTGAGCATGGCCTTAGTTGTTATTGGGAATACAATCAAAGCTTGTTTAAGGCTGAGAAAATTCATCTGATGGCGGAGCATTTTGATCAGCTTTTAAATAGCGGTTTAGCACGGCCTGAGCAAAAACTTAACGATGTTTCCCTGATTGATGAATCCTCGATACCCAATGATCTTGAATTGTCGTACTTTGCCGAACCCCAATGCATTCACCGTTTATTCGAAGCTCAAGCGCGACAAAATCCGGATGCAGCTGCAGTTTTGGCTAAGGGTGAAAATCTTAGTTACCGACAGTTAGATCAACGTGCGCGCACCCTTGCGGCAGTATTATATTCCGATGGCGTCAAGCCGCTTGATCGCATCGCTGTTTGTATGGAGAAATCTTGCGATTTAGTCGTTGCGATGATGGCCATATTCAAGCTTGGAGCGACTTACGTCCCGCTCGATCCGTATTACCCTGAGTCTCGTTTAGCACACATGCTTCAAGACTCAGAGGTCAAGGTTGTGTTGACACATAAGGGGGTACAGTTACCCTCGGATTTGGCTGAACTTGTCCGTCTATTTCCCGTCGATGAACCCGGATTATTTACGGCTGAGTTAATGGCGAAAGCAGATGTGGATTTTACATTTAATGCGGATGATATTTCCGCACCTGCCTATATTATTTATACCTCCGGCTCAACGGGTAAGCCTAAAGGCGTATTAGTTTCTCATAAGAGCTTGTTTTATTCTTTGCAAGCTAATGGCGAGCGGATGCATTTTAGTCGGCGCGATAGTATGCCAACGATAGGCTCTCAAGCTTTTGGTGTATCGTTGCTGGAAATACTGCTACCGCTTAGTTTTGGTGCTGCGATTCAGATTGTGAATAAATCTGCTGTCGTTGAATTAGATCAGCTGCTTGATATTACAAACGATTGTAGTGTATTGCACGCCGTACCAAGCTTGATGCGTCAGTGGATAGATGCATTAAATTCTACTGAAAACCAAGGTGATCGCTACCCGAATTTACGCCTGTTGCTTGTTGGGGGCGAAGCCGTGCCAGAAGGCTTGTTGCAACTTGTAATGAAGTCACTACCCGGTGTGCGATTACTCGTGCTTTATGGCATGACCGAGTCCGCCGTCGTATGCAGTAGTTATGAGCCCTCAGGCGAGAACATGCACCATAACTGTATTGGGCGCGCGCACCCCAATAGCCAGTTCTTTGTTATGAACGCACAGGGTCAGATACAGCCACGTGGCATTGCTGGCGAGTTATATATTGGCGGTGCCTCACTAGCTCATGGCTATGTCAATAAGCCTGATATTACGGCACAGGCCTTTGTTGACCACCCCTATAAAACTGGTGAGAAGCTCTATAAAACTGGCGACAGTGTGCGTTTACTTGCAGACGGTAATCACGCATTTCTTGGGCGAGTTGATCATCAGGTGAGCCTGCGTGGCGTGCGTATTGAATTAGCGGAAATTGAGCACCTTGTCGCAGGGCTTGATGCGGTGCGTCAAGCTGTTGCGCACGTCGCACAATTACCGAATGGCGAGCAAACTTTGGTGTTGTACTTCTCTAGGGTAAATAGTACTAAGGTAAATAATACTACGGTAAATAATACTACGGTAAATAATAGTGTCGATTTGAGCGGGGATATTCGTCAGTATTTGAGGGGGCAGCTCCCAGAGTATATGCAGCCTTCTATATTGCAGTGCTTAGATGTATTTCCGCTGAACCCTAATGGTAAGGTCGATCGCAAGCAGTTACCTGCACCGGTTTTTCAGCACGAGTGTGTCGAGCCTGAGGGGGAATCGGAAGTGCGTATGCTTAGACTTTGGAAGGCGATTCTTGGGGCGGAGAAATTGGGCGTTACCGACAATTTTTTTGAAGTTGGCGGCCATTCGTTATTGGCCACGCAGTTAGCCAATAAAATCCGCAGTGAATTCTCCTTGTCCTTGCAGTTAAGTGAGTTCTTTGAAGCCGCTACGGTACGCAGCTGTGCTCAACTGATTGATAAAAAACAAACACAATTTTATGCTCGGACTCTGATAAGCCGCGATGGCGATACGAGTGAAGAATTGTTAATCGAAGAAATTATTCTCTAAAAAGGAAGTACATAAGGTTGCCTCATGAAGGATAAAAACATCACAATAGCCTCACTACTCTATCGTTATTCGCCGAAACTACTCGCGTTTTCTGTCGGTTTAGGGGCTTTTTCGGGTGCGCTTTACGCGCTGATTATTCCGCTGGTTTTAAATGGCATTGGAAACAGTTCCAGCCAAGTAAATGAGCCCGCGAGTAAGGGTATGGGCGAGGTTCTACTGGGGGCTGTCTCTCAAAATGGCGCGGCAGTGTTCTTTGCGCTTGTAATTCTGATCTTCTTAACCAAGGCCTCGTCAGTCATTTTGGTGAATAATATTGCTAAATCTGCCGCCGCCGAGTTAAAAATATCGGTTGTTAAAAAAATTAATAACATGTCTTTGCAAAATGTCGAAAATGCGGGGTTTTCGCGCTTACTTAATGTTTTGATCGACGATGTTAATCAAGTGGTTGGAGCGGCGGTTACCATTCCTATGCTAGTGGTTTCAAGTGTTACAGTCGTTGGTATGCTGGGTTATCTAGCGTCTTTAAATGTTTATATTTTTTTGGTGGTTTTAGCGTCTATCATTGTGGGTGTTGTAATTTTTCAGGCGCCGGTTTCAGCCTCGCAAGGTTTGTACGAAAAATCCCGAAAGATAAAAGATGATATTCAAGAAGGTATTCGAGGTCTAATATTTGGTGCATACGAGCTAAAGCTAGATAAGAAGAAATCAGATGCCTACATTGAGCATGAGATAGTCACGCCTCAAAATAAATCCGTACGTTTAGAGAAGTTTGGTGACGCCATATTGCATCTAGCCGGAAATTCGAGTGACTTATTGGCCTTGTCTATTATTGGCTGCGTTGTATTTGTACTGCCGCAATACGAAATATTTCCAGCAGCACAAAATTACGGTGTTGTTATGGCGCTGTTATATATAGCAGGCCCCGTTGCCAGCATCTTGAGTATGTTACAGCAGTTAAAAATGGGACAAGTTTCGATAACGCGTATTCATCAGTTGGCGCAATATGAAGAAGAGGTTGTTGACCAGAATGATGTGATGTCGGATGCCATTCGCACGGTACAGACCTTAAGGGTAAAAGACCTCCATTATCGTTATCCTGGATATGAGCAGGATCGGGATTTTTCCGTAGGTCCGATCACCCTGTCGTTTTCTCGTGGGCAAATTAGCTTTATTGTTGGTGGCAATGGCTCTGGAAAGTCGACGCTTAGCAAGATGCTGTCATTGCACTATCGACCAAGTAAAGGGCAGGTCTATTTCGATAATGTTGCGGTCAATGAAAAAACGATATCGGCCGCGAGAGAACGAATTTCTGTCATTTTCTCAAATTACTATCTGTTTAGTCGTTTGTACCATCAACACAGCGGTCTCGATCAGGAAAAAATTAATCACTATCTAGATGGTTTGGGTTTGAAGGGCAAAACAGCGTATGTAGATGGGCGTTTTACCACAACGAAACTGTCAGATGGACAGCGGCGACGTTTAGCGCTACTTATCGCATTATTTGAAGACCGAGATATCTATATATTTGATGAATGGGCTGCGGATCAGGACCCTTTGTTTAAACGATTATTCTATCGTGAAATTTTACCGGATATGAAGCGAAATAATAAATTAGTTATTGTTATTACCCATGATGATCGTTATTTCGAGTGTGCGGACCGGGTTATCTTTATGGAAGATGGAAAGGTTATTGCCGTTAAAGACCAATCCACAATGAATATGTCTCAGGAAGACGTCTCGGCGATTTAAAGTCGGCGATCTAAACTTCAGATGTTTACGTCGCTAGCTAAATAGTTAGCTAAATTGCTAGTTAAGTGTTTAGAAAATATTTATATTAAATACGTTTGTTGCTATTAAACGATGATACTGATACCTATATCAGAGCGTCAAGGGGAGTTTTTGTGAGTGGATTAAGTTGCGATACAATAGAGAAAAATTCTGTAAAACCGCATATATCACAGGTGCGAGAAAACGGCTATCTTGATCTTTCGGTTGGTTCTGTTTACAGCTTGTCAAAGTGTTCTTATAAACAAGACATCAAGGCGCTTGAACTGGCAGAAGGTGGCGTTATTCTGGTGATCACTCTGTATAATGAGTCGGGCTGTGCTCTCAGAAGTTCTCTGGCTGCGTTGGCGGAAAACGTTGGGTATATTTTAGAGCGTAAGCCACAAGAGCGTATCCGCATTTGTCTAATCGCCGACGGCGCAGAGTTTATTTCTCCATCGGTGGTCAACGTCTTTGAAGCTTTAGGTTTTTTCCTATCATCGATGGACGATTGTAATGATGACCTTGTGGTATATCGTCGCAACATAAAACTCGCTAAATTAGCTGAAATTGTCGAACAGGACTCGTTATTGCATCAAGAGCCTGGAGATGAGCATTGGCTGAATATTCATCAAGAGTGTGAAACCTATAATCGTAGGCATAATCTCGGTAGCCATAAATCACAATCGGTTTCAGACGGTGAACTAGAGTTATTAGTCTGTGTTAAGCATGCTAATTCTGGAAAACTTGACTCGCATTGGTGGTATTACCAAGTACTTTGCACGCAGATATCACCGGATTATTGCTTTCAAATGGATGTCGGTACTGCACCGTTAACGGATGCTTTGTTTAATATTTGTGAAGCCTTTGATAAAAACCCAAATATTGGCGCGTTAGCGAGTAGTGTTTATACCCCCGAGCCCAAAAATAATTACGATATATTACAGCTATGGCAATATGGTGGCTTTGCAAAAGCGATGTTGAGGGATTGGCCTGGTGAGGTTGCAAGTGGTTACCTGAGTGTAATTCCCGGGCAATTTAGTGGCGTACGTTGGGATGCGATTAAATTCGATGAGCGTAAGTCTGAGGGCRCTCAAGTCCTTGACGTTTATTTTAAAGGTTTAGGGGAGCTTGCGCCGTACGAGTCGACGTTATACCTGGCAGAAGATCGTGTTTTATGTAGTGAGATTGTGACCCAAGAAGACAGCGCTTGGCGCTTGGATTATGTTGACTCGGCACTTGCAGTGACTGACGCTTGTCACTCTTGGGGCGAGCTGCTTAAACAGCGTAAGCGCTGGTGTAATGGTTACTTATCATGCCGCCTAAATTTCATCTCCAAGGTTCCCCGTTACCTTAAGTCGCCAGGGCAAGGTTTGTCCTCTAAGGCGACCATGCTTTCAGCGGCAGCCTATCACAGCTTGTTAACGATGCTAGATTGGTTCTTACCTGCCTTATTGGTTTTTTGTTACATTGAATTAGCGGGGAATGCCTTGTCGTTTTTGGCCGCAGGTAGTGTGGCGTATCAGTATATGCTGATATTAAGCGGCATGACTTTTACGGGTTTATTATTGCAGGCGATTATGTTGTTTCGGGGAGAGCTCGATAAACGCACATATGCAGCTATGTTTTTCTCTGTGTGCTGCCAAATCGTGTTTACCTTAACCTCCGCAGCGGTATTCCTTCGATCCGGAGCCTCATGGATCAATATGAGTTTGCTTGCTGTCATATTTTTATCGACACCGATCGCTGCGTTATGTATTGGTAAGGTAAAGTTGATATCGGTGCTCAAATATCAATTGCAGTATATGTTGATTAACCCTGCGATTGAGCTGTTGTTGTGGACCTATGCCATATTTAACTCCCATGATAATAGCTGGGGCACTAAAGGGCTTGACAAGCCTGAATATCAGCAAGTCGGTGAGGAAAGCCAACAAAAAAATAAGGTCGTAAGTCAGTATAAAAACTTCAGAATGGCCTATTCGATTGGTTGGTTGCTGTCTAATGCCTTGCTTGTGCTAGGGCTTTATTTCTTGTCCACAGCGACTGGATTCTCCGGAATTACACTGGTGTTGTCTGTGCTGGCTTTTAATGCGGCATTCTCCACTATTCCGTCGATTTTAAAGGTGCTGATTAAGGAAAAAAAATCGCTTGTTAAGCGGGCGGTAAAAAAACAACAAAAAAATTCGGTTACGCTTAAATCGCAAAGTATAAGGGTTGATTAAGATATCAGAGTGACCGTGCCTTTTGGGGTGAGAATCATAAGGTTAGCGGAGCAATAATTGCTCGCATTATTACATGTATACGTAAGGAAAAATGATGACGTTCTTAGAGTTTCTGCACCTATGTCAGCAGCAATCTATTCGATTTAATATCGACTCGGGTCAGCTGAAGGTGCAGGCGCCACCCAATACGCTTAAACCCGATTTGGTGACGAAAATTCGGGAATTTAAGCCCAAAATATTACAGATGTTAGAAGATGAACTTGTGAGTGATGAAAGCACAAGTCATCTTAGTATTCCGATTAAAACAGTTTCTCGTGATCGCAATTTAGTTTCATCATTTATGCAGGAGCAGCTATGGCTCACGCAGCAGTTAAATGACAGCAGTGAACGTTATCACTTTGTACGAATTTTAGACCTCAATGGGCGGCTCAACGTGGATGCTTTGAATGCAGCATTTTCGCTTATTATTCAGCGTCATGAGCCTTTACGTACAGTATTTTATTCCGAAGATGGGCGTGTTTTTCAAAAAGTGCTGCCGGCAACAGAGTTTGATATTCCTCAAGCGGATCTTAGCCATCTAGATAATCATGCTGCATTAGAGCAAGCCACTCAGCTATCGCAGCACTTAGCGACTAAACCCTTTGACCTATCTTGCGATGTAATGTTGCGATTAAAGTTAATCCGCTTGTCAGAGCAGCGGTATCAACTTGTTGTGGTACTTCACCATATCGCCTCGGATGGTTGGTCTTTAGGGGTTTTAGTCAATGAATTTAGACAGTTATATACACGCTTAAACTCAGAGCCAATCAATAAACAAGGTGCGCATGTTTTGGGGCTCGCAAGCGAAAGCTTAGCTCCCTTGCCTTACCAGTATGTTGATTACGCGAGTTGGCAGCGTGAAATAGTGGAAGAAGAAAGCTTTTCCGTGTCGATGCAATATTGGCATGAATACTTATACGATGCTCCAGCTCAGCATGACGTGACTCTAGAGTTTCGTCGTCCAAAAGAGCAGAGTTTTGCCGGAAAAGTATTTACAACAGAGCTTCCGCTAGAGCGTCTTAATGCCCTAAAAGCTCTTGCTCAAAGTCATGGCTGTACTTTGTTTATGCTCTTAGAAAGCGTGTACGCCGTGTTACTCACCCGTTATTGTAGTAATAGTAAGGACTTGCTGATCGCGACCTCAGTCGCAAATCGACAGCAAGATGAATTACAGGGGCTTATTGGCTGTTTTGTTAACTTGGTCGTTTTACGCCATCAGATTGACGAAAGCCAAACGTTTGAACACTTACTTAGCGAAAACAAAAAAAATATACTTGGTGCTTTTTCTCATCAACATGTACCGTTTGAAAAACTGGTATACGCTGAGGTAAAAACTCGCGACGGCAACTATAACCCATTAGCACAAGTGGCTTTTATTTTACAAAACAATGTCATTCCAACCTTGTCTTTACCCTCGCTTGAATGTGTTGTCCGCACGCCAGAGAGTCACAGTGCTGTTTTTGATTTACAGTTAGAAGCTAGTGAGACAGAGGAGGGACTAGAGCTAAGTTGGGAATTTACCACTGAGTTATTTAGCCCTAAGCGCATTGCTCAAATGGCAGGACATTTTAATCGTCTGCTCGATGCTGTATTGGCGTCACCGGGACGCGCGATTACACAACTGAATATGCTCTCTGCTGGCGATATTCGTCAACTGATGCGTTTAGGGACTAATACTTGTAGTCATTTGGTGGAGGATGTGTGTATTCAGCAATTGTTTGAAGCACAAGCAGAGCGCTTTCCTGATGCCACAGCCTTGGTATTTGGCGCTGAAGTAATATCTTACTCGGAGCTGAATGCTCGTGCGAACCAGCTAGCGCATTATTTAATTGAGCATTATAAGGTGGAACCCGATTCGCTCTTAGGTTTATGCCTTGAACGCTCGATAGATATGATGGTGGCTATTTTAGGTGTTTTAAAATCTGGCAGTGCTTACCTACCATTAGACCCTGATTATCCACAAGCGCGCTTGGCGCATATGCTTGAAGATGCCAAGCTTAAAACCGTTATTACGCAGCGGAAATTGCTAACTACCACGCCAATTACTTCTTCTCAGGGGCTTCTCTTGGGTGACGAGGCGGTTCAAGGCCGTCTTAAACAATACCCACAAAACAATATTGACCGGGTATCTCTGGGGCTAAAACCTAATCATCTTGCCTATGTCATTTACACTTCAGGTTCTACGGGCAAGCCGAAAGGTGTCATGGTTGAGCATCGTAACGCGGTAAATTTCTTACAGAGTATGGCGAATAAGCCGGGTATGGAGGCCGATGACTGTTTGTTAGCGGTGACCTCTACTTCGTTTGATATTCACGTATTAGAATTAATGCTGCCACTAGTCTTAGGGGCAAAAGTGGTGATTGCTTCTAAAGAAGACGGGACTAAGCCACAAGCTTTGCAAAACCTAATGAACGCCAACCAAGTCTCAATTATGCAAGCGACGCCAGCAACTTGGAAGCTCTTAATTGACGCCGGTTGGGATCGTACTGGGGCTGGGCGGCTTAAAATATTGTGTGGTGGCGAAGCTTTAGGCCGTCAACTTATGGAGCAACTGCTAGCACGGGAAAATGTTGAGCTGTGGAATATGTACGGGCCTACTGAAACTGCGGTATGGTCATGTGTTAATCATATGCTGCCAAATAAAATAGCCGACGAAGGTTATGAGCGGCATATTGGCCGGGCGATTGGGAACACTCAGACATATGTTTGCACGGATACTCAAACCTTAGCGCCGCTTGGGGTTGCTGGTGAGTTGCTCATTGGTGGTGAAGGCGTTACCCGGGGCTATCTAAATCGGAGCGAATTAAGCGCAGAAAAATTTATCAAAAATCCGTTTCTTCAAACGACGCAAAGTATTGATAATATCAATACTAGTGACGGTAGTGATAGCAAGGTTTTGGGCCGTGATCGTTTATATAGAACCGGGGATCTAGTGCGTATGCTGCCATGTGCCGACGGTGGTATGGCCGACTTGGAGTTTTTAGGGCGAATTGATCATCAAGTGAAAATTCGTGGGTTTAGAATTGAATTAGGGGAAATTGAGAATACGCTTGTCGCCCATGAAAATGTGGCGGACGCCGTGGTCGTCGCTAAAACGTCGAACAATGATGACAAATACTTAGTTGCTTATGCCGTGCTTGTTAATGCTCAAGATAAGTCAAGCGAGAGCGATTCAGCTGACGGCGATTTAACTGAGGTGAGTTTGCATGATTCGACAGAATGCTTACGCCAGTATTTGTCGCAGTCATTACCAGACTACATGGTGCCTTCGGCGTTTATGTTGCTGGAGTCCTTTCCTCTTACTCCGAACGGGAAAGTTGATCGTAAGGCTTTATTGGAGATGGATGTACGATCACAACAAAAGACATATAAAGCCCCAATTAATAACAGGGAGCGTCAGCTATGTGCGCTTTATGAGCGTATTCTGGGCGTCGAAAATGTTGGAACTAATGACAGTTTTTTTACGCTTGGCGGTAACTCATTGCTCGTTTTACAGTTGGTCTCTGAAGCGCGTAAGCAATCGATGTTCTTTAGTCCTAAGCAATTATTCTCGAGCCCAGAGATTAGTGCATTAGTTGATCATGTTAAAGACGACCATGAGGGACAAGAGCAAGCGCCGGTCTCAGGTAAGGTATTTACCTCCCCCTCGCAAGACTGGTTTTTTTATACGGAGGGGGCGATTAATGACAATGAGGCCTGGGCATCAGCTTTTGATCTTGAGGTTGATTCACGCATAGGGCGAGCGGAGACGGAAGCGATCTGTAGTCATATCGTTAGTCATCACGACGGGCTTCGGACACGATTTTATCCCAATGATGATGGGCATTCATGGCATGGCCTTATCTCTGAGCGTGAAGCATCGGTACCTATATATGAGTTTGCTGTCGAGGGTATTGTAGAATTACAAGATTATAAAAATGAAGTTGCTAAAATAGTCCAAGAATTGAAGTTGCTGATTGATGTTAAGCATGGGAAATTGTTTAATTTCGGTATCGTTAAGTTTGGTAGTAATAAAACCGTTGTCATCTTCGTTTTACATCATTTGTTGTTCGACCCTTACTCGGCTTTGATTCTTCAGGATGATTTTACAACGGCTTGTAGGCAAGTGCTCACGGGTGAAAAAATTCAGCTGCAAAATAAAACAGCGTCGATTATCGATGTCCTCGATTGGGTTAAAAACTCAGAAGATGTGGATCGATTAGGCCAAGAGCTTGATACATACCTCAAAAAACAATCGATAGGCGACTTCACTTTGCCAGCTAAAGATATTGAGACTGCGGATGAACTACAGGTCGACCGTTGTGTTAGTGTCACTTTTGATGTTGGCTTTACAAGAGACTTACAGCGCTTAGAGAATAATATTCCAGGCCTAAATCTCCAGAATATTTTATTGTTTTGTTTGACCAAGGTGTATACCGATTGGTCCGGGTCAGCAAAACTACAAGTGCAAGCTGTAGATGCGGGTCGAAATATCCATCGTGATCATTCGAATATGGATGTGAGTCGCACAATTGGTTGGCTAAACTTATCTCGGTTCTTGCCTTTACAGATAGTCAGCGCTGATAGCATAAAAGAGCAGTTTTGTGAGTTTGCTCGGGCGCTTGATGAGTTGCCGGCTGAAGGCGTAGTATTCGGCAACCCTATGGATCTTGTTGATAGCGGAGGACACAAGATATTCAGTCCCCATATCACACTCAATAATATCGGCGTTGACTTTTCCCGGGACGAATTCGACTCGAAAGGTATTGTCGATAATGGCGAGATTCAGTACGAATACGATAAAAAAATAAACCTTGATATTGGCCGGAGCCACCCATTTGCACTTAATGTGATTACCAACCGGAAAAAACTTACGATGGAGTGGGAGTATAGCGGTAGTGCCTACAATTCCGAGACGATGCAAGCGGTGATGCATGCTTTTGTTGCGGAGATTCAGACCTTCCTGAAGACTTCGTGGTAAGTTTAATGTTTTGTTAAATACGTTTACTACGTGCTTTTGTTAAGTACTTCTATTAGCTTAAGTAGAAACCGTAAAAAAAAGAAACTGTAAAATAGAAACAGTAAAAATATACTCTATAAAGCCTAGAGGCTTATAGAAAGAGATAAAAGGTTAGGTTAATGGACGTCAGTTTTGTATTACCACTTTGTTTGAAAGAGTTTGGAAGTGACGGCTTTGCGACTAAGCAATCTGAGTCATATAAAAATATTGTTGATCGCCTGTTATTGTCGATTGATAAGTTTGGGAATGTTGATGTCATTGCCGATATTTTTGTTATTTGCCCTGACGACGAGATGCAAGAAATCCAAGAAAATTTAAAAAAGCATCAAAATTATGACACGCTCACCTTTGTATCGGAAGATAGTTTGGTGCCTGATGCTATGAAAATTAAAGCCTATGATCCTGATGGCCGAGGAGGCTGGTATTTTCAGCAGGTGTTAAAAATCGCCTGTGCAACTCTCGTGAAAACTGACTTTTACATTACGCTTGATAGTGACGTCATCCTAATGAAACCCATGCAAGTGGCGCAGTTATTCAGTGGTGAACGATCATTCGTCAATGTGGAAGATAAAGCCTATTATCAGAAAATGTATACCGAGGAGTTTGCTGAAGAAGAGTACATGGTTAAAACCGGTCGTTATTTGAGAGCTGTTGAAGTATTGGAGCTCGAAGAGACGGAACGCTCATCTGTTCAAATCTTTGGTGAGACGCCGGTGACCTTAAATAAGCACATTTCTAATGCTTTAATCGCGCATATGAGTGCCTTGAGTGATACGCCATGGTACGAATTATTGATGCGTCAGTCAGGTTGGACGGAATATGGCCTGTATTTTATGTTTGCTCAGAAAACTAATTTACTCGATAAGTACCATGTGGTCGCGTCTCCAGATCATGTCCTAGACCTGTCTCGATCTGCGTGGCATTTGAGTAGTCACTATATCGTCCCGCGAAACTATGATCACGCGCATTTTTTTGGTAACGCGAGCGAAAACGGTGGTTTATTTTTAGTGATTCAGAGCTGGATTTCAGAAGAGGATTGGCTACCCGAGCAGTTTGCTAGTAAGCATGAGTTTTATGCGACACTGCTGACTTGGTTAGATATTGATTCCAAGGAGATTGTACCTGAAGTAGAGCCCCTTATTGAAGATGCTTCTGCGTCGGAGCTAGAGCTTTAGCTGGGTATTTTCTTGTGTGCTTAATTGGTCATGCCAGTTGATAGTACTGATATATTAAGGAACGGAAGTGACTGAAATTACCTATGCATTAATACGAGAGGGCATTGATAGCTCAGTTCAAGTAGGCGCTTGTATTACCGCTTGGTTACAAGCGTTTAATGGGGAGCTATTAAACCTTGATGATGCATTGCAAGCAATTGATAATAAAAAGCTGGATTTAATTCATATTCATCTATGCCCATCAAATTTGCCACTTGTCGTTACCTTAAAAAATCGCGCATCACTTGCAGGTGGGCATTGTAAAATAATTGCTTCTACGGATGTGTCTGCGGATAGGCTGAGCGAATACTTTCCTAATACTCAAGATCTAAAAGGCGCCGTCTCAGCAGCCGACTTTGTTTTTGCAACGGACTTTAGCTTAGCGAAAGGTATTGAGCATATTACCGGCCGTATAGTTGATATTCAAACTCACCCAATACGGGATATTGATACCTTTCCTCCTCATACCTCAAGTCGTGAAACGACAGGTATTGTTACAATAATCGGACGCTGGAAAGAGGTGCTTTTCCCTAAGAAGACCAATCTTTTTTATTATTGGGCGCGCCTACTTGCCTTGCTAGTTGTTTATAGGTTAAAAATTCGTGTATTTAGCTCAGATCGAATAAAAGAGATATCTCAATCGTTATCCGATAGTGAGTATCTTGTGGATCTGTCGCAAGAGCACAGTTATGGCAAAGCCGTGATTGATGCTAGTGCCGCGGGAGTGATTTCATTTGGGTATATCAACTGTGAGTCTCTGAGTTTTTGTTCTGAGTATGGGCAGCTTAAAAATATTCGCAAAATGTTTAGCGTGCTATGTTGGCTCCAGCGGGATGCCGATGCGAAAAAGTTTGCCTCAGCACATACACGTTTGAAATCAGTATCATTTAGCCCGGTGAATAGTTTGGCTCGTTTGTGGCTGCGCTTAAAGGAATCGGGCATCGTAGATAATAATCGTCAGAAACCGACCTGTTTGATGCCCGGTTTGTGTATCGCGGACAACATTCACCGCTTAAACGGCCCGGAGAATATAGCGTATGCGGAAGATGAGGTCGTCTTGGTGACGGTCGCTAAGAACGTGCTTGCTTTCTTGCCGAGTTTCTTACGTCATTATCGGGGGATGGGGGTTAAGCATTTTTATTTTATCGATAACATGTCTACAGACGGTACGGTTGATTTATTGTTGCAGCAGCAAGATGTGACTCTATATCAAACCGCGCTTAAGCATCATGAATATGAGAATGAGATTAAGACCACGGTAATAGAAAAAAACTGTTATCAGCGTTGGTTCTTATGTGTGGATGTTGATGAGCTATTTGAGTATCCCGGTTATGAGGACGTTAAGCTTAGCCGCTTTGTGAATTACCTTCGTGAGCGCAACTATACCGCGACGCTAACGCATATGCTTGATATGTTCTCTGGCGGCGTCGAGGCTAGCAGCGACTATCTTGAAGATATTTACCCTTATTTTGATGGGGATAGTTTTGTTAAAAAACCTTATTTTAACAGGGACGCGAAATTCCAGTACCGTAATAACCGTCTTGCGATACCTGAGTTGAAAATGTACTTTGGCGGTGTTCGGCAAGTAATGCTAAAGCTTGAAAATGCTGAATTTTGTCTGGTCAAACACTCGCTAATGTTTCGTGATAAGCATTTGGAGGTTATGCCTAACCCACATTATTGCAACAACGCTTATATTGCAGATGTGACTTGCGTTGTTCGGCACTACAAGCTGCTGACATTTACTGCGGGTATCGACGCGGAGCACGAGCATTCGTTTGTCATCAAAAGTCATGTGAATGCCTATACCGATACCAAAGAAATACCCAAATATATTCCAACCCAGAAGATTTATCAAAGCTCACGGCAACTTTTGGATGCTGATGTGACTTACGCTTCCGAGAGCTATAAGCAACACTTCCATGAGGTGAATGGTCTAAGCTAGTGGTTAGCAGCTTAACCCCATTGTGTATCTTGTGAGGTGATTTGTGTGGAAGTGGCTTAGGTTAAAGACGCGTATGTCGAGCGGCTCTGTGTTTAGGTTTTCATTTTTATTGTTCTTGCTCTTGGCACCGTCACCTGCTTTAAGTTTCGGTAGTGATGGTCATAAAATAGTTGCCGAAATCGCCCATCAGAATTTATCTGACGAAGCGAAGCTCTGGGTTAAGCAGGTGTTGCCGAAAGGTGAAACGTTAGCATGGGCTTCCACTTGGGCAGATCGTATTAAAAGAAAAAAACGTTACGACTGGGCGAAGCCTTTGCATTATGTCAATCTTCCTCGTGACGCAGTGTCTTACGATAAGCAACGCGATTGCCCTGAGGGTGATTGCGTTATCGCTGCAATTCATCGTTATAAAGCCGTATTGCTCTCGTCACGTACTTCTTTAGATCAGAAACGAGAAGCTTTACGTTTTCTCACTCATTTTATTGGCGATATTCACCAACCATTACATGCTGCGTTTAAAGATGATCGTGGTGGTAATGGTGTGGAAGTTAACTGGTTTGGGAAACAAAAAAACTTACACTGGGTTTGGGATACAGGCTTGATTACAAAAGAGAAAATATACTGGAAAACTTACGCAAATCAATTACTGCAAACCATCCCTGCAGAAGATGCAAAACGCTGGCGCCAAGGAGCTAGTCCCGAAATTTGGGCTGTTGAGTCACTTCAGCTTGCAAAAACTAAGGTTTACCGCTTTCCTTCCAGTAAAGTATTAGATGATAAGTACTACCGAGAGAGTCGAATTATTATAGAGCGGCAGATGCAAAAATCAGGCATTCGCTTGGCGGAATTACTGAATCGTATAGCGCTGTGAAAGCGCAGTTTTTTGGGGAGGATAACACTGAGTGTGCTAAGCACACTCGCCGATTAGATGGAGTGGCTTAGCAATGGAATTATATCAACATATAACTAGTCAATGAGTACCTCTGGCCAGTTGTTGTCGGCTTTGGCAATTTTATTTTCGAAATCTAAAAGCCAGCTCTTAAAAGAGGTTTTGTTGTTATTTAGGTAGAGCTTGCCGTCTACAATCTTCCAGTTATTGGGTCGCGGAGAGGTAGTAAAGCCATGTGAGACCGCAAAAGCGCAGTAGCCACCGTATTCGGGGGCGTACTTCTCTGGGTCTGCGGCAAATTTCTGACGGTTTTCTTCATTACTAAAGCGCCAAGTTGCGCCTTTCCATTCGTGAGTAATTGCTTTTGAACCTTTTACGGCATTCGCGCCTTCGGCTAAAGAGTAAAAGGCCACTATGTCGTAGCCTTTTATAGCCCCGCGATGTTTATGAGAATAAATTTCAGCGTTATCAGCAAAAGCATTCGCATATGGCCAAAGTAATAGTAGTAATACGACTACTTTTAGGTGATTCATCGGGCGTACTCCGGTGGTGTATTATTAGTAAGGCAGGTGGCGCTTATTATAACGATTGATAATTCTGTAACTGTGATTCAGTTGACTTTATTTGTGTGGAATAGTCGTTTAAAACGATAGGTGTGTTGTGTTTGGCGACATCAGGTAGGCTTTAAATTGCTCAAACTGAATAAGTTTTGACAGGCCTAAGTGGCCATGCCGGGAATTGAAGCGGCGTCGAGATTCTGAAGGAGCTATGTGGGTGAGGGTGCAGGAGGCAAAATAAAACTGCGGAACTTATTCGCTTGGCTATTGTCTATCAACACCAGTTAGAAATGGTGTTAATATAAGGAGTCATAGTTGACGAAAATTGATACATATGGCGGTCATATTTTACAATGATTGTATGGTCGTTATACAGGTATACTAACTTCGTGCCAACTTGTACGTTTTGGCCTGTTTCAAAAATGAGTGCACGGTGTATCATTTTTGCTTATTGTAACAGGCGATAAAAGAGCAGATGATGCGCTCACCTAATGAGCTCTTGGTCGGATTGTAGGCTATATCTTAATCAGGTTTTCGCAAATGTAAACGGTTTCAGGTGTTTGATCCTATTTTTTGTTGTTGTAGAGCTTCTCTACGCTATATTAAGCTCAACGCTTGGTGGCCTGGGTTGGAGAATGGTTTTTGGGCATACATTAGTGGGGACTGGTGTAAAAGCGCTTTGGAGATATGCATATTAAAGTAAACACTTTAACTTGATATGTATTGATTGTTAGCTGGCCCGTTGGGGGTATCAGCGCATGTCTCAAAAATCATTTCCCATCTCGGAGCCACCTTTTTTATTATCCATCGCACTACCTCCTACCTCCTACCTCTAATCTTAATGACGAAGTGTCTCTTATTATCCTGTCAATTAGCGCCTTGCCTATCGGTTTAACCTGTTTTGTTCCTGCTCCAGCGCTTGTTTTCTGTGTGTATCGTCAATGTCTTACACAGGCACTGATATTTGCCACTAGGCTCTGTTGGCTGTCAGCCCTAGAATAGTGAGTCTAATAATGGACTTCTGGGAGAGAGGTATGAACGGTATTGATGTGGCCATATTTTTGGTTTTAGTCGTAGTATTAACGTTGGCGGTCGTGGCTAAGAGTGGAGAGTAAGGTACTCTTCTAGTTTTTTGTGTGCAGCGTTGCCGAACAAGAGAGCGCAAAGTGTTTCGAGTGTCTTCATGTTTGTCAGTTCTTGCCGTGTGTGGTTCATTGCCAGTAATGTCCTGCGCCGCAGAAAGTCATCCAATTTAACGATCATTTCATGTTTTGCTTGATAGCAAACCTCACTAATTGAGATCTCTGTACCTTCAAGAGCCGCTTTCCCCCGTTCTGGGTGTTCGGCTATATCTTGAACTATGGCAGCGGCATCCGAATCATAGCGCCGCCAGAGCCGCTCCGCCGATTGCCTAGTTAATTTGATTGTTGCAGCTTGTGTTAAAAAACGCTGCTTTTCTGTGTCTGAGGATTCTCCATACCAAGGTGCCTTACTATCTTTTAGATGGACGCCCAGTTGGGGAAGTAGGTCACAAACTTCTTCGCCAATATTGATACTGTCAGTCAGCTTCCCCCCAAAGATGTTGATTTGTTTACGAGTCACGCAGGTCTCGACGATATGCTTGCGCGAGAGAATAACTGTCGCATTGTCTTGTTGTATTTTTTCTGTTGAGGATTTGTTTTCAAGTTCAGATTTACATCTTGCTAAGGGGCGAACGCCGCACCTTTCGGCAATGATGTCTTCCTTGGTAAGCGCATGGCTCAAGTTTAATCGAGTGTTAATATTGTCTAAGATATATTGGCGGTCTTGATCGGATACAGTGACATTGGGAGTATTACTCAAGGTGTCTGTGGTACCTATACATGTACGCTCTCCCATCGGAATCGCAAAAAACAAACGACCGTCGCTGGCAAAAAATGCGAATACTTGTTCGACTTCAGAGAGCTGTCTTACAATTAGGTGCACACCCTTGGACATGCTGTGGCTGTACTGGCTTTGGGACTTTAGTTGTTTGTTGAGGGTGTCGCTATAGGGGCCGCAGGCGTTGATTACGACTTTACTTTTAATGTGAAATGTTTTTTTTGTGATTAGATCTGTTACAGGTACTGTCCATTGTGACTGTTGTGTGGACGGCGTTTGCATCTGTTCAGCTGGGCTAGGAGCTTGCCCTTCTGCTTGAATGTAATTGGCTACGCTGCAGCCGTTTTTGATACTGCTTTTAATAAAATTAAAAGTAAATCGAGCATCCGTTTCACATAAAAAACAATCCGAATACTCCACCGCGCCCTGCATATCGTCGGTTTTTATTAATGGCGCTTTGTTTTTTAAGGCTTTGTTACCAAATATCTTTGGGGCTTTGGTATGGAAGCCGCCAATAATCCAGTAAAGTAAGGTACCAAAATAGACGGCTATTTTAGGCCATCTAAACTGTTTTGGTATTGTTGCTAGGAAGCGAATTTCTTTGACCCCAGAAGGGTAGGCTTGCATAAGTCGGTTGCGGCATTTGCATAGGGTGTGAACCAGTTTGTATTCGTGACTTTCCAGGTATTTGATACCCCCCCAAATAAGGCTAGACGAATTGCTACTAGTCTGGCCTGCAAAGTCGCCCTTATCGATAAGAGCGGTCTTCACGCCTTTGGCACTTAAAGCGGCCGCACATACGGCACCGTTAATACCCGCGCCGATGATGAGCACATCAAAATCTTCATTTTCGAGCTGATTTAAATGTTGCTCCCGCAAATCCATAATAGTGACCTTGTTTTAGACGGTTTAGTTATTTAAAGCCTAGTTCCTGCCGTGTCGTTTTTCCAAGGTAGATGAGGTCGGCAGCTGAGGTAAGGGAGTTTACTGTGCGCGGATTATAAAAGGGTTTTTTGCACAGCCTTTTGCCAGCCCGCTATGAGCTTGGCGCGCTCATCATCTTTGATTTTGGGTAAAAAACTCTCGTGTTCTAGGCGGCTTTCATACAATTGCGATAAGTCTTCATATATGCCTGCCTGTAGACCTGCTAAGTAAGCTGCACCCAGAGCGGTCGTTTCCAGAATCTGTGGGCGTTGCACTTCGATATTGAGGATGTCGGCAAGAAATTGCATTAACCACGAGTTATTTGCCATACCGCCGTCTACGCGAATTTTGGTGACATGGGTGGCATCTTGGCTCATAGCGCTTAGTAAGTCTGAGGTGCTATAGGCATTGGATTCGAGGGTTGCACGGGCGATTTCAGCGGGACCTGTGGCTAGGCTTAGGCCGTAAAGTGCCGCACGGGCATTGGGTTGCCAGTATGGCGCACCAAGGCCTGTAAAGGCTGGGACTAAATATACGCCTTGGTTGCTAGTAAGGCTCGCTGCGAGGGTTTCGGTTTCCTTTACGTTGCTGATTAATCCGAGGGTGTCCCGTAACCACTTGACTGCGGCGCCTGCAATAAATACGGAGCCTTCGAGTGCGTAAGTGACTTTGCCGTTAATGCGATAGGCGATGGTGGTAAGTAATTGATTTTGTGATTGAACGGCTTGCGCACCGGTATTCATTAATACAAAGCAGCCCGTACCAAAGGTGCATTTTGTTTCGCCGGGTTCAAAACAGCATTGGCCGATTGTTGCGGCATGTTGATCGCCAGCGACTCCTAGTATAGGGATGGGGTGTTGGGTAAACTCAGTGCTGGTTGTGCCGAAATTAGCCGCGCTGTCGAGCACTTCTGGCAGCAAGGATTTGGGGATGTTAAACAGTTGGAGTAAGTCGTCATCCCACTGTTGTTGATGAATGTCGAACAGTAAGGTGCGCGAGGCATTGGTAGCATCCGTTACGTGATGTTTGCCGCCAGTGAGTCGCCAAATCAAAAAACTATCAATAGTGCCGAAGGCTAATTCACCGTGTTCTGCTCTTGTTCGGGCGCCTTCAACGTTTTCAAGTATCCATGCGATCTTGGTGGCGGAAAAATAAGGGTCTAAAAGCAGTCCAGTGCGATCGCGAACGAGTTGGGAGTGCCCCTGAACTTTTAGTTTTTCACACAGGGATACGGTGCGGCGATCTTGCCAGACGATGGCCTTGTAGATAGGTTTTCCCGTCGCCCGGTCCCATATCACGGTGGTTTCACGCTGATTGGTGACGCCGAGGGCAAGAATGTTAACGTTTTGTTCGAGGGCTTGTCGTTCGGCTTTTTGAAGTGTGGCTAGAGTAGATGACCAGATGTCCTCTGGGTCATGTTCGACCCAGCCGTCGTTGGGGTAGTGCTGTGGGTACTCTTGCTGGGCGCTACTAATTATGCTGCCATTTGGTTTGAAAACAATGGTGCGGCTACTTGTGGTGCCTTGGTCAATCGCGATTATGGCGGCTTGTTTATCCATTCTGCGCTTACCTGTGCTTACTTATTAATTAATAGGGGGAGGTTGGGTGCTCAAGTTGAGCGTTTAAGGTTTTCAAGTTCGCTCACTGGAGTGTCCCAAGACTTCAATAGCATGCGCTCTAGTGGTTGTTTGTCGCGACTGCGGTGACTGCTGCCGCCTAACGCTTGCGCTTTTCGAGGCGCTGTGCGAGATCGGATATCATGCCAATGCACTTTAAAAAGGCTTTGGATTGCGTTATGTAATTTGGCGTAACTACTCGAGAGTGTTTCCTGGGGGTTAACAAAATTGAGCTCAGTTTGAGCAATAATGTCGCCGGTATCTAAGCCCTCATCTATATGGTGAATGGTGACGCCTTTGGGCGTATTTTCCACAAAGCTCCATAAGTTGGGGTCTGCGCCACGGTTCCACGGCAGCAATGAAATGTGAAGGTTGATGGCACTGTTTGGGAAGTGGGCGAGGGTTTCTGGCGATAAGATGTAGCGATAACCGTAACTAATTAGGAGGTCAAAAGAGCACTTGCTAAGTACTTGCGGTGTTATTTTGTCAGAATAAGTTTGAACGGTGTCACCATATTGGTGCAGCCAAGCGATAAGTTCACAGTCCTCAGACCCTAAAAATAAAATCTTCATTGTAGCTCTTAAGATCGTTAATCTAATTGCATTCTCGTTTTTTACTTTATTTAAGTGTAATTCTAGACTGCCAGCAAGTGAGTATGTGCCTGAAAAGTGCAAACAATGTGATAAGCCATATTTTTTGCATATTCGCTACTAGAGCTTATCGCTTGCAATCAGGTAAACTCGTCCTTTTGAATTGCGATGACACGACGTCTGCTCTTGATAATCAATCTAACAACTAGGATTTACAATGAAAACTTTAACAATGTGGAAACTCTCCATGCTTGCAAGCGCCACTATATTGGTTGCTGCTTGTAACGAAGAAGCCAAAGTAGCTGATCCTGCAGCTCCTGCGAAACTGAACTTTGAAGATGTCAAAACCAAAGATTCTTATACCATTGGTATTGGCGCTGGTAAAAGCATGAAGTCCAATGTCGAGTCAATCGATGGCACTGGTATTTCGCTAGACTTAGACGTCGTCGCGCAAGCTTTTACTGACGGCTTAAGGGGCGAGTCTCAGTTAGATGAGAAAACTGCTACTGATACTATGAACGAGTTCAGAAAACGTGTTAATGAAGCTATGCAGTCAAAGCGTACTGCTGAAGCTGAAGAGCAAAAGAAAGTTGCTGAAGAAAACAAAACTAAAGGTGCTGAGTACCTTGCTGCGAACAAAGTGAAAGAAGGCGTTGTGACGACTGAGTCTGGCTTACAGTATAAAGTACTGAAAAAAGGTTCTGGTAAATCACCTGCTGCGAAAGATAAAGTTAAAGTACACTATACCGGTACTTTGACTGACGGCACTCAGTTTGATAGCTCTCGCGACCGTGGTGAGCCAACCAGTTTTGGTGTTAACCGTGTGATCAAAGGTTGGACTGAAGCGCTTCAGTTGATGAAAGAAGGTTCACAGTGGGAATTGTACATTCCAGCTGATATCGCATACGGCAACGTTAGCCGTCCAAAAATTCCTGGAAACTCGGTACTTGTTTTTGATGTTGAGTTGA
Source organism: Alteromonadaceae bacterium (assembly GCA_002746115.1). GTDB lineage: Bacteria > Pseudomonadota > Gammaproteobacteria > Pseudomonadales > Cellvibrionaceae. The sequence goes on along the minus strand of NVXL01000017.1, from coordinate 17,847 downwards.
TCGAAGTTCTCGACGCTCCTGCTAAAAAATCAGCTCCTGCGAAAAAAGTAGCACCAGCTAAGTAAGATCAGGTCATAAAACAAAAGGGCTGTCTATTCGTGTAGGCAGCCCTTTTTTTGCTTTAAAGGGGTCTGAGTTTGGCTTCTGAATTGGAGCTCCGAAGTAAGACTCCAACTTAGCACTTAGCTGAGTTAAAACTCAATTTCAATACTGACAGGGCAGTGATCTGAACCCATAATATCATTGTGTATCTCAGCTTCTTTTACATTGTCTTTAATACTCTGTGAGACTAAAAAGTAATCAATCCTCCAGCCTACATTCTTTGGGCGTGCTCCGGCACGGTAACTCCACCAGCTGTATTTCTCCGTCTCTGGGTGAAGGGTTCGAAAGGTGTCAACGAAGTCTGCGGCTAATAAGTTGTTAATACCGTCGATCTCTCCTTGCGTATATCCCGCACTCTTGTTGTAGTTTGGCTTAGGGCGAGCGAGATCAATGTCTGTATGTGCAACGTTTAAGTCGCCACATAGTATCACCGGCTTGCGTGTTTCGAGCTCCTTTAAATAAGCCAAGAAAACAGCATCCCATTGCTGGCGATAGGGTAAGCGCTTGAGTTCACTTCCGGAGTTTGGCGTGTAGACGTCAACTAGGTAAAAGTGCTCATACTCTGCTGTACAGACTCGCCCTTCCTGGTCGTGTTCTTCAATGCCAATATCAAAAGTGACCTGGATTGGCTCTTGCTTGGTTAAGATGGCAGTGCCGGAGTAACCCTTCTTTACCGCAGAGTTCATATATAAGTAGTAACCATTAAGGTCGGCAAGCGTTTCGGCCACTTGATCGTCTTGGGCTTTGGTTTCCTGCAAGCATAAGACATCTGGGGCGAGCGCTTTGAGTGAGGAGGGGAAGTCTTTCTTCATCACTGCGCGAATCCCGTTGACATTCCAGGAGACTAATTTCATTGCGTTTACCTCGTTATAGAGCGGTTGTGGCTAAAGTAAACGCGCAATGCTCTCGATAAACACTCGAAGCGTCAAGCAGTTTTTCTCTATGCGTCTATTCCTGGGTATTAGTTGGATGTTAGCGGAATATCAGTTGGATATCAGCTGGGTGTCATTTCTTGGCGGCTTCTACGTGCTTAAAACAGGCGTGTTTGGGTTTTTAGTGCCATACTTTTTCAGTTCCTAGCGGGCAAATAGCGCTGTATTTTTTGCTTGGGTGGCGTGTTTTAGCTTAGTTGTGGTAGTTAATCTGAGTGGAATGTTTAATTGATAGTGTTGAGAGTTGATTAATGGTAACAGTGGCAGCAAAAAAAAGTACTGAGCGTGAAGACCTACGGGGTGGTGGCTTCTTAGCACGATATAGTTTGCGGCGGAGCTTAGTGCTTTCTTTCTTGACTCTAGCGGTGATCCCCATCGCTGTGGTTAGCGTGGTGAGCTATGACCGATTTAGAAGCAGCTTGGAGGGTAGCGCTGAAAACGCCCTGCGCGTCATTACGGAGTTAAAAGCCGAGCAGCTGAGGGAATTTTACGATCGAAGCGTATCCGATGTTCAGTTTGGCGCCCAGAGTAACGCAAAAATAGGGCTTTTAAACTTATTGCAGCAAAGCTATCTAGCAAGCGGTTTACCACTGAAAGATTTTGTTGCTGGCAATCAGTGGCGGGATATTACTGATGAGCATGCGAAAGATGTTGTTTTGTTCCGGGAGAACCTGAACTACCAAGACGTCTATTTGATTAATAAAGACGGCGATATTTTATACACGGCTAATAATGCTAAGGACATCGGGGATAATGTTTTTGATGCAAGGCATATTGGTAGCCGTTTTACCGCAGCATATAAATCTGCACTGTTGAACCGAGTTCCGGTGTTTTCTGATCTACAACGTGATATCCGAGCAGGAGGAACTCTAGAAGGGTTTATGGTTGCGCCATTAATGGGCGCTGATTCGGAACCGATTGGTGTTATTGCAATTCAGTTAACACAGCAACAGATCAAAAGTTTTTCGTTTAGTCACAATGCTAATTGGGGAGGAAAAACCTACCTTGTCGGCAGTGACCTGATACTACGCACCCCTTTCTCTCAAGGGGGGGCGGAAAATGATATTTTGGAAATGCGTATTGATACGACGGTTACGCGAAAATGGCAAAGTGAGCGAATGTCAGCGTTGCCAAGGTCGGGAGAGGTGGGAGATATAAGTGCAGCGAATCGGTTTAATCAAAGTAACAGTGGTCAAGTGAAAGCGGGTCAAAGCGACAGAGTTTTTACCTATAGAAGTGCCAATGGAAATGAGGTACTTGGCATGTATCACCATGTTGATATTGCCGGGGTGGAATGGGCTGTCGTGGCCGAAATAGAAACCGAGAAGGCCTATGCTGCGTCCGAGCGGATGCGGCAAATCATGATGGCTTTATTTGGCTTGACGGTGTTTTTAGTGACGGCGATTGCCTTGGTATTATCGGGGCGTATTGTTAAGCCTGTCTTGGCGCTCTTTGCGGCCTCTAGGCGGGTGGAGCAGGGTGATTTGACGGACATTATTAGCGTTAATGTTCATAACGAGATCGGCGATCTCGCGGATAGCTTCAAGCTGATGGTAAAAAGTTTGAAGGAGGCCAGAACCGAGAGCGACGTACTTGACTGGTTTCGTTCCGGCCAGGTCGAGTTGAATGCCAAAATGCGGGGTGAGCAAGAGCTACCCGAACTGTGCCGAAATGTTATTACTGAGCTTGCTAAGTACCTAAACGCAGGCATAGGCAGTTTGTATTTGAATGTTGAAGATGAATACTTACAGTTGATGGGGAGTTACGCATTTCAAGCGCGTAAAAACTTTTCCGGTAAAGTTGAGTTTGGTGACGGCGTTGTTGGTCAGGTCGCATTAGAGCGCAGTAGCATTTTATTGGTAGCGGTTCCGGATGACTATATCGTGATCAGCTCAGGTTTGGGGGCTGGTGCGCCCAAGCAAATTTACGCAAAAGCTATCACCGTGAATGAGACGCTTGTAGGCGTCATTGAGCTGGGAACGTTTGAGGCCTTCGAGCAAAATGATTTACGTTTTATGGATGAAACGGCAGAGCAGATTGGTATTGCGATCAACGTCGCTAAAAGTCGGCTACGTATGCAGAAGTTACTTGAAAAAACCCAAAGCCAAGCGGAAGAGTTGGGTAGCCGTGAAGAAGAGCTGCGCACTAACAATGAGCAATTGGAATTACAGGCGCGTGAGCTGCAAAAAACCAGTAAAAAGCTGATCATTCAACAAGAAGAGTTAAAAGAAAGCAACGAGCGACTTCAGGTTCAGCAGGAAGAGCTGCGTATCTCTAACGAAGAGTTAGAAGAAAAAACACGCAATCTACAGCGTTCGCAGTGGGAGTCTGGGCAGAAAAACCAAGAGTTGGAAGCTGCCAGAAAAGAGATCGAGAAAAAAGCCACCGACCTTGAAATGTCGAGCCGATATAAAACTGAATTCTTGGCGAATATGTCGCATGAACTGCGTACGCCGCTCAATAGCTTACTGATTTTATCTAAGTTATTAGCAGAAAATAAATCTGGGAAAATGGACGAAAAACAAATTGAATATGCTCAGACTATTTATGGCTCTGGCGTAGATTTATTGGATCTGATCAATGACATTTTGGATCTTTCAAAAATCGAATCCGGTAAAATGGACGTCTCCACTGAGAATTTTTCTCTGGTGGATTTTACTAAAGAAATCAAACAAAAGTTCAAAGCCGTCGCTCAAATGCGTGATTTAAAATTCGACGTCGATATTGACGCAGACGTGCATGACTCGGTCAATAGTGATACCCAGAAGCTTGGTCAAATCCTTAAAAACTTGTTATCAAATGCCTTCAAATTTACCCATGACGGCGTAGTGAGTTTGACGATCTCCTTGCCCGAAGTAGGGATTAAACTTTCAAATAAAGCTGTTGATTCGGAAGAGTTAATTGTTTTCCATGTGAGAGATAGCGGTATTGGTATCGATGCTGAGCAGCAAAAACACATTTTCGAAGCCTTCCAGCAAGCAGATGGCACGACCAGTCGTAAGTATGGCGGCACCGGCTTAGGTCTGTCGATATCGAAAGAGTTGGCGCATTTGCTTGGCGGTGAAATTCAATTGTATAGTAAACGAGGCGAAGGCTCTGTCTTTTCAGTTTATATCCGGAAAAACCTCTCAGGCTTTGAGGTCGGTGCAGGGCGTCCCGAGTCATCGGCTAAAGCGGAGGCTAATTCATTTGAGTATACACCCCTTATATCCCCTCCTAAACCCGAGGAGGTGAGTGAACAGGCGGGCGAAGCTGTGCCCCCTGACAACTTCAAGTTGCCTGCAGAGCGACCCACGGAGGTGCAAACTAGCCCCCCTCACGACTCGCCGACAAGCGTTGAACAAATGAACAAATCGCCAAACGCGAATGAAGGTGATATGCGTGGTATTGATGATGACCGTGAGCGCATCGTACCTGGTAAGGGGCGCACTGTACTGGTTGTCGAAGATGATAATAGCTTTGCAGATATCTTATGTAATTTTGCGCGAGAGCGTGATTACCAAGTGCTGCATGCCCCGGATGGTGAAAGCGGGTTGTATTTGGCCGATTATTATAAGCCGAGCGCTATTGTTCTGGATCTTGGATTGCCTGGGATGCAGGGGGATCAAGTGCTGAGACGGCTGAAGGATAATTTGCGTACGTCGCATATCCCCATTCATATTATGTCTGCCGGAGACCCTTCTGATCGTTACTACCATGCGGGCGCCGTTGGTTTTCTAGCTAAGCCTGCAACTATGGAGTCACTTGAAGACTCGTTTGCACGTATGGAGAATATAACCGAAAGACCGGTTAAAGAGCTGCTGATTGTTGAGGATAATAAAGTACAGCGTGAGAGTATTTTGGCTTTAGTTTCAAGTGATGATTTAAATATTTTGACCACAGATAGCGGTGCTGAAGCGATCGAAATCTTGCGAGCAAAACCCATCGACTGCATCATTCTTGATTTGAAATTGCGGGATATGAGTGGCGTAGAAGTGCTGGAAATGATTCAGCAGGATAAAACGCTCCGTTACATTCCGACCATTGTCTATACCGGTAAAGAGTTGGATGATCAGGAATCCGATATCATTAAGCGATATGCGGCTCGAATTATCGTTAAAGGTGCACGTTCTCCTGAGAAACTCTTGGACGATACGGCTTTGTTTTTACATCGAGTTGAAGCTGACTTACCTGAAGAACAGCGCCGCATGATAGGTATGCTGCATGACAACGATGCAAGTTTAAAGGGGCGTTTAGTGCTGTTAGTGGATGATGATATACGTAATGTGTTTTCGTTATCGGCGATTTTACAAGAGCTTGGATTGAGAGTAATCGTGGGTAAAAATGGCATAGACGGCTTGAAGCAGCTCTCGGCGAATCCGGAAATCGACCTGATTTTAATGGATATTATGATGCCGGAAATGGATGGCTATGAAGCGATGAAGGAAGTTCGAAAACTAGAAAATTTTGTCAATTTACCCATTATTGCTTTGACCGCTAAAGCGATGAAGGGTGATCGGAGAAAATGTATTGCCGCTGGCGCTAGCGACTATTTAACTAAACCTGTGGATACCGATAAATTGATTTCGCTATTACGAGTGTGGATGTATCGATGAGCGGAAGCAAACCATCATTAGAGTCTCGTCCGGCTGGTGTTGATCAGTGTGTGATCTCAGAGGATATTGAGTTATCCAATTTGTTGGAGGCGATTTATCGGCGTTATAGTTATGATTTTAGAGCGTACTCGCGTGACTCGGTGGCGCGTCGCGTGCAATACCGTTTATCTATGTCTCAGATCGCGTCAATTTCCGAGTTACAGTACCGTATTTTACATGATGAGAGCCTAGCGGATTTACTGCTTAAAGATTTATCTGTGAACGTCACTGAAATGTTTCGCGACCCTGATTTTTTTCTGGCTTTAAGAACTAAAGTTTTACACTTTATGAAGGAAGATCATATTCGTATTTGGGATGCGGGTTGCTCCTCGGGAGAGGAAGCTTATTCAGTAGCGATCATTCTGAATGAGCTGGGAATACACCCACGTCAGCAAATCTTAGCGACGGATTTTAACTCAAGTATTTTGGATAAGGCCAAGCAAGGGATTTTCCCTTTGGGGCGAATGTCGAGTTATATCAAAAATTACCTTGCTGCGGGCGGCGAGGATGAGTTTAGCGAATATTATAATTCCGCTTATGACGGTGCAATTATTAAGCGCAAGCTCAAAGACTATGTGCATTTTGCTTATCATAACTTGGCAACCGACGCAGGCTTCCATGATATGGATTTGGTGATCTGTCGGAACGTCGTGATTTATTTTGATCGTGACCTCCATGAGCGCGTTTTCGGGCTTTTTTACGAAAGCCTACGTGATGGAGGGTATTTGTGTTTGGGCTCAGAGGAAGGTCTAATTGGTTCTAAATACGATGATTACTTTGATGTCGTGGATAAAAAGTATCGTATCTATCAGAAGAAGGCAGGGAAGTCTTCTACCGTAAGCGGCAGTGCAAATAAGCTCACAAGTAAAAGGTGTAGTGCGCCGTGACGAACAAGATTGTGGTGATTGGTGGGTCAACGGGTAGTTCTGACGTAATCAAGGCGATTTTGTCACCGCTGCCCTACGATTTTGCTTGGCCTATCTTAGTCGTGCAGCACCAGCTTGCTAGCGCAAAAGATTATTTGTTACAGCATATTCATTCGATATCAAAAATACATGTTAAGTATGCGGCAGATGGCGAGCGCCCTATTGGCGGAACCGCCTATTTTGCATCGCCGAACCATCATTTGTTATTGGATCCACAGGGGCGATTGTCACTTAATCAAGACGCCCCAATACGTCACTCGCGCCCATCGATTGATTGCTTGTTTGGCAGTGCGGTAGCGGTGTTTAAAAGTGAGGTTGTTGGAGTGCTACTATCGGGGGCGAATGAGGACGGTGTGAAAGGTATGATAAGTATTGATTTGGCAGGGGGTAGAACGATTATTCAAAGCCCTCGCTCTAGTGTGAGTGATATAATGCCCGCGGCAGCGATTGCGGCCGTAAAGTCCCCCAGCATTGTTCGGGGCGAACAAATCGGCCCGTATTTATGGGATTTACAGAAAGAGGTGGAATAATAACAATATGCTAGCGCGGCCCATCATCTTAATGGTTGACGACAAACCGGCCAACTTAACGGCACTCGATGCATTGCTCAGTGATTTTGATGCCGAGTTACTGCATGCTACTTCAGGCGAGAAAGCTCTGGAGTTGGCATTGGAGCATGAGTTAGCATTAATTTTGCTGGACGTGCAAATGCCGGATATGGACGGTTATGAAACCGCGACTTATTTGCATCAAAATCAAACGACTAGCGGCACACCCATTATCTTTGTGACGGCTATTTCGCAGTCTGAGCGCTTAGGGTTTAAGGGGGATAGTAACCAATATGAGTTTCGTGGTTATGACGTCGGTGCAGTCGACTTTCTTTTCAAACCAATAGATCCCGTCATTTTGTTAAGTAAAGTGCGTGTTTTTTTGGAGCTGTATAACAAAAATAAAGCGCTTAACAAGCAAAAAAATGAATTGGAAGAGTTCTCCTATATTATATCGCATGATCTAAAAAGCCCACTTAATTGCATTAAGGGTTTCTCCAATCGTTTGGCGCGGGTATTAGCAGACCGCCTAGATGATCGTGAAAAACAGCAGTTTAAACGTATTGAAGCAAATGTTGAGCATATGTCGGATATGCTCAACGATTTATTGGGATTTATTAAGATTGGCAACACAGGTGTTCAGAAGGAAAAATTTTCTTTTTCAGATATTGCGGCATTTGTGGTTGATAGTATGTCTGTGCTTGCCGCCGAACGGGGTATTGTTATTTTGTTGGGTGATTTTTTCCCGGTAGTGTATGGTGAAAAAAATATGCTCACTCAGGTGCTGACGAATCTCGTTGAAAATGCCATTAAGTATATGCCTGAGCGTGAAGGTGCTCATATTACGGTAGGTTTTGATGATACCAAGGAGACGCCTGAAGGCGGTAAAGGCGCTTTTTTTGTTAAGGATAATGGTCAAGGAATACTCGATTATCTGCAAGTAGGCGTTTTTAAGGTATTTAACCGGGGCGAGTATGGCAATGAGGATCACAACGGTACTGGTATCGGCTTGTCAGCGGTGCAGCGTATCGTGCAGTCTCATGGGGGCGATGTTTGGTTAGAGTCTGAATATGGTCACGGCGCTTGTTTTTGGTTTACTGTTGGTGATAATTGATACCGCAATTGATGCGGCGATTGATACAGGAATAGACGCCGTAAAAGATTTTTGTAATAGATAACGAAGGCCTATGCTCCCTAAGAATTATTTCGTCCCAGCTGAGACGGTTTTCCATGAATACGAAGTAAAAAAAAGCCGCTTTATCGCCTGCGCCTCATATGCGGCTGAGCGCGAGCAGGCGATGGCGCAATTACTCCAGGCGAAGCAGCAGTATCCGGATGCAAGGCATCATTGTTGGGCGTATCTTATTGGTTCACCATTGGCTCCAGCGACTATGGCTATGTCCGATGATGGGGAGCCGAGCGGTACCGCCGGTAAACCGATACTTAATGTGCTGCGGCATAAAGACATTGGCGATATTATGCTCATTGTGACGCGTTATTTTGGTGGTATTAAGCTTGGTGCTGGTGGCTTGGTCAGAGCTTATAGTCGAGCGACACAGGGCGTGATTGATCAGTTGAGTTTGCGAGAGCAGCAGTTTTTCTTGGCGGTTACCGTATCCGGTGAATTTGCCTTAGAGCAATCGCTTCGACATTGGCTTTCTTTGCATGCTGGAGTCCTTGATGAGGTTTGTTATAGCGAGCAAGTCCAAATGCATATCCGTTTCCCGGGTGAGCACCAGCCCTTGCTCGAAGCTTTTGTGTTGGCCAATGGCGCAACGTTAGCGCAACGTTAGTGTAAGCTTGGAATAAGGTTTGAGCACGATTAGAGCAAGATTTGAGCAATATTAGAGCTTTGTTTTGATTCTTAATCTTAAAATTTTAATGCTCTAATACCTTAAGTGCTTCTTTCTTTTACATTGACCCTTTTACTACGTTCGAAATCTACGCAATTAATGGAAACCCCGGTCGGTTTCAACTAGTTTTCAATACACTGACGCTTGATGCATGGTAATTTATGCGCGTCCAAAATTTAGGTTTTAAGGTGGAGGCCATATATGAAGCCAGAAGAACAGCTTGATCGTATCTTTATTGATCTGGAACGTGTTGTTCTATGTCGCCAACATCCGATATCCGGGTTACTTCCTGCCAGTACGGCCGTGAATCAGCATGGTGACTATACCGACGCCTGGGTGCGTGATAACGTTTACTCGGTAATGTGCGTATGGAGCCTAGGCATGGCTTACCGCCGCCTAGGGGAGTCGGTTAAGAGTGATCAGTTGGAACAGGCGACCATTAAATTAATGCGTGGCTTGTTGCAGGCGATGATGCGCCAAGCCGATAAAGTGGAAACTTTTAAACATACCCTTAACCCTGGTGACGCCTTGCACGCAAAATATGATACGGCTACTGGTGCGCCGGTAGTAGGCGATTTTGAGTGGGGGCACTTGCAGGTAGACGCGACCTCGCTCTTTTTGTTGATGTTAGCGCAAATGAGCGCGTCGGGGTTACGCTTAATTCACACGTATAGTGAAGTTGATTTTATACAAAACCTGATTTACTACATATCGACCGCTTACCGTACACCAGATTTTGGTATTTGGGAGCGTGGGAATAAAATTAATAACGGTAAAACCGAAATTAATGCCAGCTCTGTTGGTATGGCAAAAGCCGCGCTGCAAGTACTGGATGGATTAAACCTGTTTGGTAAAGATGGTCCCGAGCGTGCTGTAGTGCACACGGTGCCTGACGCTATTTCGCATGCACGGCATACATTGGCCTCTTTGCTGCCACGAGAGTCTTTATCTAAAGAAGTTGATAGCGCCATACTGAGTATTATTGGGTTCCCAGCTTTTGCGGTAGGCGATCAAAAATTAGCAACAAAAACCCGCGATGAAATTCTCACGAAGCTTGGCGGTGAATATGGTTGTAAGCGCTTTCTTTGGGATGGTCATCAAACCGCAATAGAAGATGGGAGCCGCTTATATTATGAGCATTCTGAGCTGTCTAACTTCGAAAATGTCGAGTCAGAGTGGCCGTTATTTTTTACCTTTTTATATATTGATGCACTGTTTAATGAAAATGACGCCACGGCTAAACATTATCGAGAAAAAATCGAAAACCTGATGGTAGATGTTGATGGTGTTAAGCTGATTCCTGAGTTGTATTATTTACCTGAAGAAAACATCGCAGCCGAAAAAGGTAACCCTAAAAGTCAAACGCGTGTTCCAAATGAAAATGTGCCCTTGGTCTGGGCTCAGAGTTTGTACATTACCGGCTTGCTGTTAGATGAGGGCTTGTTGTCGATTAATGATTTAGATCCTTTGCGGATGCGGACGCGGTCAAGACGATTTGTTCAGTCCCAAACCGCTTTGGTTGTGCTAGCTGAGAACGATGCGGTTAAACAAACCTTAGCGCAAAACGGTGTTATCTCTGAAACTCTTGACGATATCGCGCCCTTAAGTGTTATTTCGGCGCCATACTTGGTTGAAGCCTATGCACAGCTCGGCGCTAATGAGGGCTTAGGGTTAACGGGTAGACCTCGTCGTCGCTTACAGTCGCTGTCGACATCACAAACGTATAAAATTAATGACCGTAAGTATTTGTGTTTATCTTGGTTGCAAAATGATGATGAAGATTATCGGGTTTACGACGCCGAGCGCGCGAGTCATAAAATAAGGAAAGAAATAGCCCATATTAAAAAGCACTGGCTTAACTCCGAAGTGGCTGTTTTTACTTATTTAATGGAAGAGCGGCTTTGCAATTGCCCAGATGCAAGTTTGCTATATGAGACTTTAAGAAAGCTGCAATTACGTACCGAGAGTGAGAGCGTCGGTTACGCCTCGGCAGGCTTGGCTTATCGTGCCTCTAAAGAAAATCGTTTCATTATTCCGCAAGTTTGTATTACGCCACTAAAACCGTTAAAAACTCAATTACCGAAATCATTGGCTGATCGTATAAAAACCCCTCTTACTGAGGACGCGCAGACTTTGGTTGCGGCGATCGGGGTGGATGATCAAAATAGTTATCAACTCGTAAGTGCTTTTATACAATCACACAGGTTAACTGATAATGTTGGTGTTGGTAAAACGCTCACTGTACGGCAGCTGCTTGAATACATATACACCAAAGCGTGTGAGCATAATTATTGGCTGACCTCACGTTATTGTTTTGCGGTATTAAACCGTTTTCATACAGACCTTGCTGATGGCATCGTACTGCTGTCATCTAGGCATTTAAGTGTATCGGTAGGGAGTGATGACAAGCATACGCCCATTGATGTGGATGCCTCTAACTGCAACGAAAAAATCGTTGAGGTGATTAATGCGGTTGTCGATAATTTACTTGAACGAACCTTAGTGCAAGAAACGCTCTCAATGGTTGGGGCTCTCGCACGTACAACGCCGGAACTATTTGATGGTATGCGTTCAATTCAGACGCATAATTTACTCGGATTGTGTGCGGGGTGCGGAGAAGGTGGCTTTAGTACGGAAGGCGTTGAGAATTTAGCGAAATTATCTCCATCCGAATTACTTGAAAAAGTACAGAATATTCTCGATTCACAGCAAGCACGTTTCTCTCAAGGTATATCGGTAGGCTTTAGCGCTGATGATAAAACCGCGAGCTTCTTTGGCTCTGCAGAAAGTATGCAAGCCATTGACATTGATTGGTTGGAGTGGCGTTCTGCACGCGGTTTAATTCCACGATTTGATGCGCCGTTCTTAAAGAGTATTTGGCAAAGTTTAGCGCATGCGGAGTCGTTGATATTTAGTGATAGTGGCAGTGAGGTTTGCTCGATTGATTGTGAACGTGTGCGCAGCTCTATGACTCCGGGAGAGGAAAGCTTTGCTCGTCTGATTGATGAAATCACTCAGCATGTGCACCCACCCTATTACAAAAGCATGATCATTGAGAGCTTGTATGCCTTTACGCAATTTTCCGCGGACAATCCCACGCTAAATGTCAAAGGTAGTGTTGATCTGGCTGGAGCTGCGGAAGCGGCGGCTGAAAAATACGTTATTTTCAACAAGCGAACTAAAACGGAAGGGCGCAACATGGATATCTTTATTGAGCAGTCACCATTTGTGGTGCAAAAATATCTAGCTGAGGTATTTGCTGAAATGGCTTAGCTTGTTCAATTTGAACTCGCTGACTTAATGCCTATTATTAGTTTGTTCAATAATAGGCATTAATAAGCAATAATAGGTGTTAGTTTATTCAATAAGAAATAATAGATGATGAGAGCTCATCGCGAAGTGTTTTATGATACTTCTCGGTGAACTCTTTCTTTTTGAATTTTAAGGCGTTTGTTTAGCCAGCTGTCGATGTTTTGCTTGATGCCTTTGCTGTCGAGCCCTGCCGCTTCGAGCAATTGAGCGCGTTTGCCTTGTTCAAAATTCCTATCCGGCAAGCCGAGTAGGAGTGTGGGAGTGTCGTAGCCTTCATTGTTTAAAAACTCCACCACTGCCGACCCTGCGCCACCGGCTGTGGCATTCTCTTCTATGGTGACCAGAAATTCATGCTGCTCGGCCATAGTGAGAATAAGCTCGGTATCTAGCGGCTTTGCCCAGCGCATATCGCACACGGAGTAGTTGCGCTCTTTGGCAACTTGTATTGCATCGTGTAGTAATACGCCGAAGTTGAGGATACATATTGCTTTACCCTCATGACTCTGTACGCCTTTACCAAGTTCGTATGCTAAGTCCTCTTTGGTTATTTCGCTTCCGGGGCCTGTTCCTCTTGGGTAGCGCACGGCTGCGGGGCCTGGGTGTTGATAAGCGGTATAGAGGAGTTGTCGGCAGTCGTTTTCATTGCTGGGCGTTGCAATGACCATATTCGGTATACAGCGAAGGAAGGATATATCGAAGCTGCCTGCGTGCGTTGGCCCGTCCTCACCTACAAGGCCTGCGCGGTCAATTGCGAAGGTAACATCAAGGTTCTGCAGAGCAACGTCGTGCACGAGCTGATCATAGGCGCGCTGCAAAAAAGTTGAGTAAATTGCTACTACGGGTTTTACCCCTTCACATGCAATACCCGCAGCGACAGTAACGGCATGTTGCTCGGCAATGGCAACGTCGTGGAAGCGTTCGGGAAAGCGCTCAGCGAATTCCACCATGCCGGAGCCCTCACTCATGGCGGGCGTGATCGCGATGACATTTGGGTCGACTTCGGCAAGATCGCAAAGCCAATCACCAAAAACTTTTTGGTATTTAACTTTCTTTAGCTTGCTTGGAGCCTCAGGTGTGCTTGAGTATACGCGCTGCACTTTGGGCTTTGGCTCAATTTTATTGAGCGCATGGTATCCAACTGGGTCGCTTTCGGCTGGTGTAAAGCCTTTGCCTTTTTGGGTGACAATGTGGAGTAATTTGGGGCCTTTTATGTCTATCATACGGCGTAAATAGCCGACTAAATGTTTAATGTCGTGTCCGTCAATTGGGCCGACATAGTAGAAGCCTAACTCTTCAAATAAAGTACCGGGGGATATCATGCCTTTGAGATGCTCTTCGGTTTTTCGTGCAAGCTCCCAGGCGCGTGGAATTTTGATTAGTGCCCGTTTACTCCCTTCTCGCAAAGCGGTGTAGGTCTTGCTTGCCCAAACTCTGGAGAAATACGTAGATAACCCACCAACATTTTTGGATATCGACATGTTGTTGTCGTTAAGAATCACCAGCATGTTGGTGTTAGTGTGGGCCGCATGGTTGAGCGCTTCAAAAGCCATGCCCGCAGTCATGGAGCCATCGCCTATTACTGCGACGGATTGGCGGTCTTGACCTTTGAGCTCAGAGGCTATTGCCATACCTAACGCGGCACTGATGGAGGTGCTTGAGTGGCCTACGCCAAAGCTGTCGAACTCACTTTCTTGGCGTTTAGGGAACCCGGCGATGCCGCCCAGTTGGCGAATAGTACTCATCGCCTCGCGGCGGCCGGTAAGTATTTTATGCGGATAGGTTTGGTGGCCCACATCCCATACGATATTATCGTCGGGAGTATTCAATACATAGTGCAGTGCAACGGTTAACTCAGTGACGCCTAACCCGGCACCAAAGTGCCCGCCGGTTTTACCAACGGTGTAAAGTAGGTACTCTCTCAGCTCGCTCGTCAGCTGCGCTAGATCGTCTTCAGCGAGTTTACGAAGATCGGAAGGCTGTTGCACCTGGTCCAGTAAGGGGGTAACCGGGCGCCGTATTGGTATTGTATCAAACATTCTTGCTGTATCTGCCTGCCAAGGAGTTGAAGGGCGTAGTTTGCTGGCGAGCATCACGCCTAACGTTATTTTCCAACTTGGGCTCAAAGGGTTAATTGTATGGTAAAAGGCTGTAAGGTTTAAAGCCCTAGCGCTTTATTCGTCTAAATTCTGTGATCTGTGTATTTTTAGCCTTAAAGATTAACGACAATTTTAACAAAAAATATTATCGTCATGTGGGAAAGCGCCACTTTTCACATCTTGGGTGTATTTTGTTAAGGCACCTGGAATATCCAACGTTTCTACTAAGAAGTTCTTGGAAAATTTAGGAGGGTGCTCAGTCAAGCCTAAAATATCGTTGATAACGAGAACTTGAGCATCTGTGTCGCGGCCCGCACCGATGCCGATCGTAGGCACGTTAAGCGCTTTAGTAATGTCTTTCGCGAGGGCTTGCGGTACACACTCTAGCAAGACTAGATCTGCACCGGCCTTCTCTAGGGCGATAGCATCTTTGGTGATTTGTTCGCTTTGTTCCTGAGTTCGGCCTTGTACGCGGAAACCGCCAAACTTGTTGACAGATTGTGGGGTAAGACCAAGATGTGCGCAGACTGGAATGCCTCTATCGCTCAGCATTTTAACGGTATCTTGTAACCATTCACCGCCTTCTATCTTGATCATATTGGCGCCCGCACGCATTACCCGAGCGGCATTTTCCATAGCGGTGTCAGGGGTTGCGTAGGACATAAAAGGTAAATCGCCAATAATGAGTGATTTATCATTGCCACGGCGTACCGCCTCGACATGGTAAATCATCTGTTCCATTGTTACCGGAATGGTACTGTCGAAACCTAAGACTGTCATGCCTAGGCTATCGCCTACGAGTACAACTTCTACGCCGCTTTTTTTCGCCATCGCGGCCATTGGTGCATCATAGAGCGCGACTGTGACAAATTTTTCGGCCTGTGCTTTCATTTTCCGCAAGGTTCGTAGCGTCACTTGTTTTTTTAGTGCGGGCGTATTAACTCTTTCTGCTTTGCCAGTATCGTTGTTGCCAGAGTAAACCATGTCAAAATCCAGAAAATCGTTGTTACAGTGTAGTTTTGATTACCCTATTATTCGGGCAGTGCCACGGTCTGTGAATTGTAGTAATGGCGACCGCTTTTCAGTGTGAGTGCGTGTTCGACAAGTTTTCGATAGTCACCAGGGCTATCTTGCCAGTTGACGTCGGCAGTATTCACTATCAGTAATGGAGCACGATCATAATAATGGAAAAAGCGCGTGTAGGCATCGTTTAAAGTATTTAAATATTCCGCGTTAATACTTTGCTGTGCTGGGACGGCGCGCTTTTTTATCCGCTTTAGGAGGACATGGGTGGGGGCTTGTAGATATATGACTAAGTCCGGTGTTGGGGCGTTAAGTGTCAGGTTTTGGTAAATCTGCTCGTAAAGCTTTAGCTCTTCGCCATCGAGAGTGATCTGTGCAAACAGGTAATCTTTTTCAATCAAAAAATCGGCTACGTGTATTGGGTGAAATAAGCCCCCTTGTCGTAGCTCGTTTAATTGGTTAGCGCGTTGGAGCAGAAAGAATAGCTGTGTCGGGAGTGCGCTATTTTTTTCTCCTGCATAGAAGCGGTCTATAAACGGATTTTCGTGAGGGGCTTCTAAAAATGTATCGTAATTAAAAGTGTCTGCTAGCAGTTTTGTTAAGGTGGTTTTACCCACACATATCGGTCCTTCCACAGCAATATAGCGTGGAATTTCTTTGCCCAATAGGTCAATTGTTTCGATTGTTTCAATACTTGTATTGGTCAAGGTTCAACCTGCCGTTTTACGCTGTTTTACTTTTACTCGCAGGGTTTGGGCTGCTGTTCGTTATTCAGTTCTGTTTTTTTCTTGGGTGAGCGCCTGCGTTTACGAGGGTTGCGCTGACCTTTTGGTATCACGGCTTTTATGAGCGCTTCTTTTTGCTCTTCGTCAGCATTTTGGAAGCTGGTCCACCAAGTGCCAAGTCCGTCTAAGTCTTCGCCAGATTCTTCTCTGAGAAGTAGGAAGTCATATGCGGCGCGAAAGCGCTGGTGCTCCATTAGGGCTTGAGCCCTTCGACCCTCTCGACGATTTAGTCGCCATTGTAAATTCCAAATATCGCGCATAGGAAGCAAGAAACGTTTCGGAATCGATGTATACGAAAGCTGCTGAGTAATAACACCTTGAGCCGCTTGTTGTAGTGAATCATACAAAGGGAGCTTTTGCTCCTCCTGTAAATACTTCATTTGCTGCCTAAGTTGCGGCCAAAGCATGGCTGCGTATACAAATGCTGGAGTGACACGTTTACCACGACGTAAGCGTTTATCTGTATTTTTGGCGGCATTGAATACGAGCTTGCTGTTCAGGTCGTCGTCATTAGCTATCAATGCATCGGTGCCGGGGAAGAGGTAAGCAAGTAGGCCGAAGTCACGTAACTTATGTAATGTTGATGTTGCGTAGCCTGATAGGAACAGCTTTAAAACTTCCTCAAATAGGCGCGCGGATGGAATCTCGGCGAGATAGTCTGCATGCTCATGAATTGGCGCTTCGGTATCACTATCGAGGGTGAAAATTAGCTTGGCACTAAAACGCACGGCGCGAAGCATCCGTACAGGGTCTTCTTTGTAGCGCTTGGTGGCATCACCAATGATTTTGATTCTGCGATCTTGTAAGTCTTCCATTCCGCCAGTAAAATCTAGAATTTCACCATTTTGTGGGTTGTAATACAAGGCATTGATGGTGAAGTCGCGTCGTAAGGCATCGGACTTTATATCGCCATAAACGTTGTCACGTAGCAGTATTCCTTTTTCGGATTGGGCGGCTTCGCCTTTTTCCTGGGCGTTTGTATGGCTGCCGCGAAAGGTAGTTACTTCGATAATTTCGCGGCCAAAACGCACATGCACAATGCGAAAGCGTTTCCCAATAATGCGAGAATTTCTAAAGACGGATCGTATCTCTTCTGGTGTCGCGTCAGTAGCGACGTCAAAGTCTTTTGGGCTGGTGTCTAGCAATAGATCTCTAACGCCCCCGCCAACGAGGTATGCGCTATAGCCTTTTTCTTGAAGCTGTGCGATTACTTTTATGGCACTGTGGCTAATGTCCGATTTGGCGATGCCGTGCATCTGCTGAGTGTAGGTCGTGGGACCGTTGTCGGAGGACGGGGAGGACTCGAAAAGTCTGAGTAGCCTGTTTAGCATAATAGTAAATGTTCGCGTTAACGGGAGTGACCCTGATGGAAATATGCGTTCTGTCCGCTAATGAGTGGATGATAATGCATAAGAAGGCGTTGGTAGCAATGTGAAGCAGTTTACCACATAGCTGTCGACTCGGAATACATTAGGGTTCGTGTTGGGGGGGTATTTGAACGTTGTTTTTCGCGGCTACCTGGGGTTCTCTACCTGGTAAAAGTAGGAACGCCCTAGAGAATCTTATTCTCTAGGGCGTCAAGCTTGTGCTGTTTACCTGGCGACCAATCGCTTATTGTTCTGAGCTAGTAATAATT
>NVXL01000171.1 GCA_002746115.1 Alteromonadaceae bacterium | reverse complement strand
AGTCGAAGTGCCCATCGGAGTTTTACATACATCTGGAGCAGTGCTAATCGATTTGTCGCCACTGCTTTTGTGGCTAAAATTACGACTATTCGCAAATACGGTGCGTACCATTGAGTCAATTATCCTGTTACGTTATGCTGCTTGGCCAACATAAACCACCGATACTCAACATAACTATTGCTATTGATGCGGCTTTATGCGCCATCCTGCCACAGTCCGAATCAATGTAACAGATGCGATGTTAAATAACTACCGAGACCATCTTCGGACAACCCGAACGCAGCGATTACCAAGCATTAATGATTGAAATAAGCACTCCTGAGGATTTCTTTACCGGCATTAGCGGTTATAGCCGCCATGTGACATTACCGTTAACACGATAAAAAACGACCCTATAACCGGAAAACACATGATTCTTGCACCTCTTATATTCAAGGATCCCCCCAAGGCTTGCAAGGGAGTTGCTTTTCAAGAATTGGTCGCGCGGTGTTGCTGCCGAAACCCGGACGGTATATTTTACTAATGGTACTGCTGGTTCAGCGGCTAATAAGCAGGCGGCCTAGTAAATACTTAGAGATTTAGTTGCTAAGCCCACCCGCGTTAAATACTTATCAAACACCGCCTCCATGGCGTCCCACTCTAGCGGCTTGGTCAAATAATCATTCATGCCTGCCTCTCGGGCTAGCTCAATGTCGTGCTTCATCGCGTTGGCGGAGAGGCCACAAATCGTAGTATTTTTAAAGCCTTTAGCGCGAATCAATCGTGTGGCTTGATAGCCATCCATCACTGGCATTTGTACATCCATTAAAATCAGATCGTAATGCGGTGAGTTACAAAACTTAGCCACCGCTTCTTGGCCGTCTTCGGCAACGTCATAACTCAAACCAAAGTCCGCCAGCATATCGCTTGCGACATCTTGATTAATTAAATTATCCTCTACTAACAATATATGGCCTTTAAATTGAGGGGTTGCTTCAACGACGCTACTGCTATCCTGCAAAGATACAGCCCCGGTTCCATCACGATGCAACAACTGACGTAAAAAACCGTGTAGCTCTGCAGGCGAAAAAGGATGACATAAAACGGGAACCGGCCAGCGCCCTTGCAATAATGCACGCATATTGCTTGGCTGGGCGTCACACAGAAAACCTATTGAGCAGCCTTTGTGATACAGCGAATCTATCTCTGCACCTAGAGCCACGATCTGATCGGGGTCGACAATATCAATTAATATGGTAGCGGCACTAAAGCCCCTAAGCCTTACTATATTTTCATGTAAACATGATTGAAAGATAAATCCACAGAGACTCAGAAGCTCTTCATTTAAAAAACCATCGGTATTAGAGTGTAAATAATGTAACGGAAAGGGGACATCCGTTATCGGAGCAATAATCGTCTCTTCACCAAGCGCTTCAATTGAAAAATAGCAACTAAAACAACTGCCAACGCCCACCTCAGAAGTAACGTTAATCGCCCCCCCCATCAAGCCCGCCAACTGCTTAACAATGCTCAAGCCCAAACCGGTTCCACCGAACTTTCGGCTGGTTGAACCGTCCGCCTGAGTGAAGGACTCAAAAATACTACTCGCCTGCTCCGGACTCATGCCAATGCCGGTATCGTGCACCTCAATAGTAAAACGCGCAGGCACCGAGGGGCTTTCTATTTGATAACCAATGTTAACGTTAACACTACCTGAATCTGTAAATTTGACGGCATTATTGCATAAGTTCAGCAGTATTTGACTAATGCGTAAAGGGTCTCCAATTAACTTCTTCGGCAGCAATGGGTCAACGGACACCCGCATATTTAGGTTTTTCTCTCGCGCTCGCGTGGAAATAGCGGAGATAACATTCTCGATAATAGTATTGGGCAAGAACTCAATGCATTCAATATCAAGTTTGCCCGCTTCGATCTTGGAAAAATCTAGAATATCGTTAATCACTCCCATCATTATTTGACTTGAATAGGAAACCTTCTCAAGATAAGTGCGCTGCTTTTTACTCAAAGTGGTTCTTAAGGCCAACTCTACCAAACCAATAATACCATTCATTGGCGTGCGTATTTCATGACTCATATTCGCTAAAAATATACTTTTTGAGTCAACGGCTTGTTCCGCTTTTTGTTTCGCAATCACCAACTCTTTATTCAGCACTTCTTGGCGTGCATTCATCTCCTGCGCCTCGGTCAACAAGGCGGTGGTCTGCTGATTTCTTGCATGAAAAATATCTGCCGACCGTGCGAGATCTCCAATTTCATCGTAGCGTTTAATTCCGGGAATTTCATCAATGCCCTCCCCGGCTGAGAGCTTGCGAAATACAGAGGCAATACCTCGCACGGGCATCAACACTCGCAGGCTAATAAATACTGCCGAGGCAAGCACAATTGCGACACAGACCGCCGCAATAATGTCGCTCCGTATCCGCGTGTCTTCCGCGTCAAGTTTGGTTTGCGCATTAATTTTGGACTGATTTTCACTGGCCAACTTCGCCAAGGCCTTAGCTAGATATAAAAATTCATTGGCGGAACCTGTCATTACCACATTCACTAAAAATACATAACCGCGCGTAACTTGTGTTAACCGAATAAAATCTGATTGCACTCCATCGGCAGCTTTAAGAATTGGGGAGGCCTCTGCGAGATCCATCAAAGCCATTTCGCGAAACAAACTTACTTCGCTCTCAAAGTTTTCAACAAATTCATAATCTGGCCGAACAAGGTATTGAAACGAAAATTTTTGCGCTCGTATTAAATGATATTTTAAAGCGCCATGCTCCATAGACTTAGAAAGCAAGGTGCTATCAGAATCCACCAGCTGAATCAAATTGGCGAACCCACCTTGAACATTTTCTTCAAACAACTGTTGGCGTAAACGTCGTTCAATAATAACACTGGCAAAATTCTCTTTATAATCATTCAGGTGAGTGCGCATGCGTCCCATCAAATCTAAGCGTGTTTCCCTATCGTTTTGATCCAAGGCCATCAACTGCAACGCCACCAAATTTTTATCGGCATCCGCCATAAGGCGATTAAAACGCCCGACTACAGAGTTACTCGCAGTCTCTTTATAAATCAATACATTGCGCTGTAAATCGAGTACATCCCTTTCCAACTCATGCACCAAGTTCTCTTGGTTGAGCGCACTATCAAATAAGTCTTGATTATCCACTAACAAGTTTTGACTATCGCGCAGGAGTAATACCTGTATCAAAAGCACAGAGACTAATACCGAGAGGACAATAAATATCTGAGTTTGTAATGAGCGCAGCATTAACTGGTCGTCGCCTTATGAGCTAATGAATTCGTACCATTTTTGTAAAGTGTACTCATAAGTCGGCATCACCGTATTCCACACGGCGACATGACTTAAGCGCCGCTTATAACTCCCGCCAGTACGAACATCACCTTTGTGCACCGAAACTTTGCCGTCAGTGCCCCTGAGCGCTTCCGCCGCTGGCTTGCCTTGATACCAGTAATCCCATTCCGCCTGACTCAACTGCTTGGCAGAGCGCTCAGGGTTGGAAATGTAATAGCCTTGGCGCGCAATAAACGCACCAGGCCAGCCAGATAACCACCAATTCATATACTCATATGCAGCGTCTTTTTCACGCCCTTGGGTTGCTGAAGACAAGCACATAACGCCGTGCCAACCACGATATCCCTCTTTGGGTGCCGCATAAACGACAGGGATATTCTGACCATTCAATGCCGAGACTGCCGGTGAGAACATACTCTGAATCACAACACGTTCATCCACCATAAACCGCACCGACTCAGGGACTGAGGTCCAAAAGCCACTAAAGTGGCCTCGCTGTTTAAGTTTAATCAATACATCAAAAAGCTTATCTAGCTCAGCTTTGGATAATGCACCGATATCGTCAAACTGCACTAAGTCTTTGGCTTGTGCCGCTAGCACCAAATCAAATAGACCAATAGTAGGCGCATTTACAATACCGACTTTACCGGAATAAGCATCATCTAATAACCACCCCCAACTTTCAGTTTCATAAGGAATACCTTTGGGGATCACATTGGTGTTATAACCAAAGGAGTCGACGTTGTGCACATAAGGAAGAAAGCTGAGCTTATCGGTATGTTCACTGCCAAGCTTACCATTAGGCTGTACATGCAAAATTTTATACGGAGCGTCGCCAGCACCAACACGCGCAGAGTCGCTAAGCTTACCGGTTTTGGTCAAGGCGTTAATTTCACCCCAAAACCGAATACGCTTTTTCTCAATGGCCTGAACAGACCCAGAGCGCCACAAGAGGTTAATGCTGTTAGACCACTGCTCATACAAATCAAACGATTGTGGGGAGGCGGCCGCTTTTTGCAACACTGCAGCGCTGCCTTTAGCTTCGTACTCAAGCACTATACCTAAGTCACTCATCGCCTGCTGTCGCAGCTCCTCCTGTAAAGTCACATGGGTGCCGAGGATGCGCAGCTTGGTTTTTGTACGAGCAAACACATAAGGCGCTTTAGGAACAAAACTAGCGGCAACACCAGTGGTAACTAGCGTTTTGAGGATACGTCGTTTGGCAACATCAATCGCCTCTGGTTTTGGCGGGACTCCGGACAGACTCATATGCATGATCCCCTAAAACATGAATGGCCAGAAAGTAGCCATAATTGTTTAAGTGTAGTCATAATTATTTAAGTATAGATGCGATATTACGATTAGCCGGTTTCGAGCCTCAAGCCACAAGAGCAAACCGAGCTTAATAGGAGGAAAGGCACGCCACAACGATTTTATATTGTAATTTATGATGACGACTTGTATGTTCCATGTAATATTAGCTCGCTTAATTTCAATTGGATCTCATAAATGCATAACATACCCCACCGTACTTTTCATGCCCTTATACTGCTATCTTCTTTATTTATTGGTATTAGCTGCACAGATGGAATTGGCACTCCTCCCCCAGCAACAACCGCTCCTACAACTCTCGCCCCATCGGCAATAATCCCGGAGAATGCGAAAGGCAAAATATTGGTTTTTTCCAAAACCGTAGGCTTCCGCCACGACAGCATTATAAGCGGGCAAAAAATGCTTCAAGATATTGCTCACGAGCAACAATGGGCAGTGGAGTTCACCGAGAACCATCATTTATTTAAATCCAGTAAGTTGGCGGAATTCGACGCCATCGTCTGGTTGCTCACCACAGGTGATGTGCTGGAAAAACCCCAACAAAAAGCCTTTCGAACCTACATCGAAACTGGCGGCGGCTATCTAGGCATACATTCCGCGTCAGATACCGAAAGTGATTGGTCATGGTACGGTCAGCTCGTCGGTGCTTATTTTTCTTCGCACCCCGAACTTCAGACCGCCAACATTGTCGTCGAAAACAACCAACACCCTACCACCCGACATTTACAAGCCACATGGCGACATTATGACGAGTGGTATAACTTTGACAACAACCCACGCGCAAAGGTGAATGTATTACTCTCGGTTGATGAAAATAGTTACGACACGGGCTTAAAAACCGCTCCTGTTGATCACCCAATCACTTGGTACCACGACATGGGCAAAGGGCGTGCATTTTATACCGCACTAGGCCACACCAGTGAAGCCTACCAAAACAATGCTAATTTTCGGCAGCAAATAAAAAGCGCCCTGACATGGGTAGGGCGCTTAGAAGAATCCCCCTAGTACACTCAAACTAGTACACTCAAACTAGTAAGACCAAGAAAGAAACTGGCCAGTTGAATGCTCACACCACTGTAACCAACGCTTGCCCTGACGCTCCAGCACGGATGAAAACAGTACGCAAGCGACGCCAAGCAAGGCTAATCCAAACCAAGTATTCACATGCACTTGATCGACCAACTGGCCAATGAGCATAACCACACTATAAATACCGAGTATTACCCCCATTAATACCGGCAACTTGAGCTTGGCGTATAAGCCCCAAGATAAAAACCCAAGGCTTGCAAGTAACATGAGGGCATAGCCCAGCCAAGCTTGATCAAGCCCGACCTGTATGACTAGATAAAGCATCAAAGCTTGGGAGCACAAACGATACCAAGAACCGCACCGCCTGGACCAGAAGCTAAACACGCCACTCCAAAAAACRGCTCCGCCAAGAAATATTAATAATKCGTCTGTGCTCGACTTTAATAATTCGCCATCAATAAAATCCGCCCCCAAAATTAGTGTCCCAAGTCCAAGAATAAAACTTATAAAAAGYCCTATTTCAAAAAATACAGATCGATGTGAATTACGCGCTGACAAAAGCAAAGAAAGGGTTGTCACACTCAAGAAGAAGAAAAAATGGTCTGCTACGTTATCAAGATAAAACCCCGACCGAATTAGCATGACAACAACAGGAGTGGCAAACAAGAATTGTGTAGCAATACCCTCAATAGTGACAAACAAATTATCTTGAGTAAAATGTTTTTTATGTAGATAAGCAAACAACAAACACAACGCTARAAGCGGTAACAAAGCCCAAGGCATCTCTCTCACCGTGAATAATAAGGTAATGTTTGATAATAGAAATGTGCCAGTTAATACTTTCGCATAAGGYCGTGACAAGATAGAAAATCCGGCGTAACTCACGATGGTACTTAAAACCACAGAACATGCACCCGTGAACAAAAGCCAAAACATTGTCAACGTCGTGCCTTTGGGGCTGATGGCCGTTTGCCCCAGACCGGGGTTAAAAAAATCTAAGGCCAAACCACCCAGCTGAGTATATTGCACCGGTACCAGCAGCACCGCTAAGGCAAAAAATAATCGTGCGCCTTTGTTATCGCCCATGACGCGAGCGCTAAAAACACCGCCAGCGCCCAAGATAAGCATTAAGGCTAAATACCCCCAATCACGCAATTGATTGTCGATACTCTCAAGCCCCTGAAGCATATAGATCACGCCCGAGAGCGCTACCGCTACGGCGCCAATAACACGAAGGTATCCGGCAATGCTCGCGTAACGGCTTTTTTTACCCACAACCACCTCTTCGACCGGATATTTTTCCACGGGTATTTCATTTACTTTTTTCACTGAGTCTACTGCACGGCTAGTTAACATCGGACTACATCTCCTTGTGTTCGCGCTTAACGTCGTCATCACCCACTCCCAAACCATCCGCTCTCAATCCATCCAACTCTGCTAAGAGTGCCTCACGATTTTCCTCACGACGAAATTCCTGATCAAGCGTATCGTGGCTCGGGACAAAGGCCTGCGATACGTACTCGTCCGAGCTCACACTCATTTCCCAGCGCTCAAACACCTGATCGACACCATTCAAGTCAGATGCACAATCAGCTATCCCGTTAACTTTATTACTGACGCTTCTGGCACTTAAGGTCGCGCGTTGATTTTGTAAATCGAGCAACTTACTTTCGATGTCGCGTAAGCGCTGATCCAAGTTCGCTATTAGAGTGCCCGTTTGCTCGTGTATTTCCTTTACTCGCACTAACTGTGCTTCATCCCGTTTAAGCGACTGGAGGCAGATCAAAGCTTTTTCACGATCTTGCTCACGATTTTGCAACGCTCGCATACGCCAGAGTTCACAATTACGTGTAAGCACCTGTATTTGCTCCTCCTGCTTCGCTTTTCGTTTCTGCTGCACGCGCCGCTGCCCTTGTACCTGAGCGGCGGCAGCGCCCACTTCCTTGATGGTCACGTCTGCCACGGCTTGATGGTTTTCGATTTTGCTAACCAGCGAGTCAAAGCCCGCGCTAATACTGGTAAAAAAAGTTTGAAATTTCATGTTCATCGCTCCGACGGCACCTATAGGGTGCTTGTTTGGTGTGTGGAGCAATCTAAAAAATCTGGGCTATAGACGCAACAAAAGCCAACAAAGTTGAATGTCACGCCACCTGAAGTATCAACAGACGATACCTTTAATCCATCAATCCGTACTAAACCAACCCGAGTTCATACTGAGCACCAAGCAAATAGTACGTTAATTGCACAGACTTTGTGCCTGTATAGCTGAGACGAATCAATATTGTTAAATCAAATATCCATATAGGTTAGCGAGTTCATATTGTTACGAATAGCGCACTCGCTTAACATTTTAATAAAAATGGCGCGTGTGTCATCTTTAGGGTTT
>NVXL01000170.1 GCA_002746115.1 Alteromonadaceae bacterium | reverse complement strand
GAGGGGCAAGCCAGTGGCGTCTACTTTGATCAAATGACCGCCGAGCTTAGCGGCGAGCTAAATTACGATGCCTTCACTCAAGCTTGGCAAGTTGTTATCGCTCGTCACAGTATTTTACGCAGTGCCTTTTTAAGCGATGGCTTTGATGAGCCGGTGCAAGTGGTATTGCAAGACGTAGATACGCCTATTCGTTACCACAACTGGCAAGCGCAGGACGAACATAGTCAGGAGCAAGCTCTGCAAGACTTTTTGCGTGACGATTTGGCGCAAGGTTTCGATCTGGCTCGCGCGCCGGTGATGCGCATGGGCTTGATTCAATGTCAGCCGCAAGCTTATTTGTTGGTATGGAGCCATCATCACATTGCCCTTGATGGTTGGTGTGCGATCGCTCTTGTTGAAGAAGTCTTGAATACCTACAAAGCCTTAATCGAAGGCGCCAATCCATTGCATATTGCGCAAGCAAAAGCGCCATCGTTTAAGGGTTATATTGGGTGGTTACGTGAACGTAGTTTCAGTGATGGCAAAGAGGGCGAGCGCGCTTTCTGGCAAGCGTATTTGTCTGGTGTTTATCAAGCCTCGACACTGCCTGCACCTCAGAATGTCGCCTTACCTGCAGCCGTGGCAAATCAAGCACAAGGCTATCGAGAAACGACGCTAAGCCTAAGTGAGCAGCAAAGCGCCGCAGTGGTAGATTTTGCCAAGCGTCAACGCGTGACGCTTAGCAGTGTGATGCAATTGGCCTGGGGCATCTTGCTCAGTGCTTACAGCGGCGAGCAGGATATCGTCTTTGGTGTGACCACCGCAGGGCGGCCAACGGATCTTGCCGGTGTTGATCAGATGCTCGGCATGTTTATCAATACCTTGCCGATGCGTATTAACTTGAGCACTAATGGGCAGATTGATGACTTAGTGCAAGCGGTGCAAGCGGGCTCTACACGTATTCGCGATTTTGAACATACGCCACTGGTCGAGATTCAAGCGGCCAGTTCAGTGCTTGCGGGTGAGGACTTATTTAACAGTATTTTTGTTTTTGAAAACCTGCCCAAGCGCGAATCCGCCGATGGCGCAGCGTCGCCTATCGTCTTAAACATTCGCGAAAGTCGCGAGCAAACCCACTACCCATTGACGTTGACGATTGTGCCTAATGATGCCATCCAGATGCAGCTGTTATATCAATGTGGCCACTATCAGGCAGAGCAAATAACACGTTTGTTGGCAGATTATCGTCAAGTGCTGGCCTTCCTAGTTGATGCTCAGACCACCCACATTGGTGCTTTATCCTTGCTCAATGAGCAAGAGCGCCAACAGCAATTGGTCGGCTGGAATAATACCCAAGCTCCATACCCGGCTGAGCATTGCATTCACCAGTTATTTGAAGCCCAAGTCGTGCGCAGCCCCGACGCGATTGCCGTCGTATTTGACGATCAATCGTTGACTTACGCTGAACTGAATACCCGAGCCAACCAACTGGCACACTACCTGATCGACATGGTCGCCGTGAGGCTGGATGATCGCGTGGGGATTTACCTCGAACGCAGCCTCGATATGGTGGTGAGCATTTGGGCCATTCTCAAAGCGGGCGCCGCTTATGTGCCACTTGATCCAAGCTATCCCCAAGAGCGCTTAGCCTATATGTGCGAAGACGCGGATCTGCGCTGTGTGCTCAGTCACGCCAGCCTTGCCAGCACCTTGCCGGAAGTGACATCGGCGATACTGTGCCTTGACGATGACACGTTTCTCAATACCTTAGTGCGTAAACCGGCGGATAACCCTGAGCTGTCCGTGATTGGCTTAAGCCCCCAACATCTGGCCTATGTGATTTATACCTCTGGCTCCACGGGTAAGCCCAAAGGCGTGATGGTTGAGCACCGAGCCTTGGTTAACCGTATCGATTGGATGCATAAAGAATACGGTGCTGATGATAGTGATGTGTTCTTACAGAAAACCCCGTTCAGCTTTGATGTATCCGTGTGGGAGTTTGTCTGGCCGATGATCTGCGGCGCTCGCTTGATTATTGCCGCGCCCGAAGGGCACAAAGATCCACAATATCTCACTACGCTCATTCAGCAACACGGTGTGAGCAAAATTCACTTTGTCCCCGCGATGTTGGCGAACATATTGGCCTTTGCAGAATTGCCTCTGTGCCGCTCGTTAACGCAGGTTTTCTGTAGTGGTGAAGCCTTAAAAACCCAGCATGTCGATAGCCTTTATAAGGTCTGTCCTTGGTTGCAGTTACACAATTTTTATGGTCCGACGGAAGCGGCCATTGATGTGAGCTATTGGCCTTGCGCCTTAGCGAAAGGTCAGGTGCGTAGTACCATTCCTATCGGCAAGCCGATTCAAAATACCCAGCTTTATGTGCTCGACAGTCAATTGAACCTAGTCTTACCTGGGGTTGTTGGGGAGCTTCACATTGGGGGTGTTGGCTTGGCTCGCGGTTATTTAAATCGCGAGGCATTAACGCAAGAGAAGTTTATCGCCAATCCTTTCTTTGCGCTGACAGGTAACAGCGAACGCCTCTATAAAACTGGCGATTTGGTGCGCTGGTCAGCCGATGGCGATCTTGAATATATTGGCCGATCAGACTTTCAAGTCAAGCTTCGTGGCTTGCGCATTGAGCTGGGTGAAATTGAGACCGCCTTAAACCGTCAGGCGTCGGTGCGTGAATCCACCGTATTGGTGTGTGATACCGAGGCGGGGGATCAGCAGCTTGTCGCTTATGTCGTGCCAGCAGACTTTGCTTTATGTCCTGAATCTAAGAGAGCTGAGTATAACGAGGTACTGCGCCAAGCTTTGGCTGAGCAGCTACCCGATTATATGGTGCCGACAGCCTTTGTATTACTAGAAGCGATGCCCCTCAGCGCCAACGGCAAGGTGGATCGCAGAGCATTACCTGGGCCCGATATCGCCAGCGGACAAGTTAAATATGTCGCTCCAAGTACCGAGGTCGAGCGGACGCTTTGTCATATCTGGCAACAAGTGCTTGGGCTTGAGCGGGTCGGC
The DNA here is from genome assembly GCA_002746115.1 of Alteromonadaceae bacterium. Taxonomy (GTDB): domain Bacteria; phylum Pseudomonadota; class Gammaproteobacteria; order Pseudomonadales; family Cellvibrionaceae. Next base: position 5,094 of record NVXL01000170.1, on the reverse strand, counting down.
GTTACGGATAACTTCTTCCAACTCGGCGGGCACTCTTTATTGGTTATGAAGGTGATCGCTCGTGCGCAAGAGCAAGGCTTGTCGATACCTGCGCCACAACTCTTTGCAAGGCCACGGGTACGGGATCTAGCGGCGGTGATCAAACCAACAGAGGGCGCAGTTTTTAGCGCAGCAAAAAATCTTATCCCGCAAAACTGTCAGCACCTTCGCCCTGATATGTTGCCCTTGCTTACCTTGAGTGAGCGAGAGATTGCCCATATCGTGAGCCAGGTGCCCGATGGCCTTGAAAATATTCAAGACATCTACCCCTTGACCCCGATACAAGAGGGGATTCTCTTTCATCATATGATGACGACTGAAAGTGACCCTTACGTCTTACCCAACCTCTTGGTGGTGCCGGACGAAGCCTCATTAGAGGCGTTTATTTCCGCGATGGCGTTTGTGGTTAGTCGTCACGATGTGTTGCGTACCGCTGTGTTATGGGAAAGTTTAGATACCGCGGTTCAAGTGGTTTATCGCCAAGCACGTGTCCCCCTGGAATGGCTGGAGTTAAGTCCCGATCAAGACGCTGAAAAACACATGCGTGAACTTTGCGCGGGCATGCAGCATCGTTTAGACATTACTCAGGCGCCTTTGTTGAGTTTGACGGTTGCTAAAGAGCCGCAATCCACCAAGCACTTGGTGATGTTGAAGTTTCATCATTTAATCTCTGATCACGAAGGTGTTGAGATTATTCAGCGCGAGTTATTGGCTTTCCAGCAGGGGCAAACACAGCAGCTCCCGGCACCGGTTCCCTATCGTGAATTTGTCGCGTATACACAGCACTTGGGCAAGCACTTTGATGGCGAAGGTTTCTTCAATAACATGCTGGCGGATATTGATACACCGACGCTGCCTTTTGGTTTGCAGGATGTGCAAGGCGATGGCCGCCAGATTATCGAGGCCAAGCAGCCGGTGCCCGCTGAGGTCGGCACTCAAATTCGCCAAGTKGCGAAAGCAATGGGGGTGAGTGCGGCCAGTATTTTCCATGTGGCTTGGGCGATGGTGRTCTCGGCTTGCACGGGSCAGCAAACACTGGTRTTCGGCAGCGTATTTTCGGGTCGTTTGCAGGGTAACATCGGCGTTGAGAATACCTTAGGAGTGTTTATCAATACGCTGCCTGTGCGTTTCGATATCGATCGTACATCAGTGCGCGAGCGCGTATTGCATACGCATCAGTTACTAAGCGACTTATTAGCCTATGAGCAATTTCCCTTAGTTCAGGCAACTCGTTGTAGTGCGGTGGCACATGATCTGCCGCTGTTTAGCGCGCTRCTGAATTATCGCCACTCMAGCGGTGCTGAAGCTCAGCARAYGGGSGAGGRCTTGGGGCTGAGTWTGTTAGCCGGGCACGAGCGTAGTAATTACCCGSTSAGTMTGGCGGTGGATGACTACGCGGCTAAAGGCTTTGTGATCGAGGCTCAGATCGATCAGACCGTGGATGTAGAGCGCGTATTGGCCTACATGCAAACCGCWCTGCKGGGTTTGACGGATGCACTCAGTCAAGCGCCGAATACTTCGATTAACTGTTTAAACGTTTTGCCTGAGCAAGAAATCCAGCGCCAATTACAGGCTTGGAATGATACCGCGCAAGCGTTTGCGCCGAGTCAAAGTGCTCAAGGTATTGATGGTAAACAAAGTATTGACGGTAAACAAAGTGTTCTCGGGCTTATTGAGCAACAAGCCAGCCGCAACCCTCAGGGGATTGCGGCGATGATTGACGATCAACAGTTAAGCTACGCGCAACTCAATGCGCGCGCCAATCAGCTTGCCCGAACCTTGCGTAGCTATCACGATGTGGGTAGCGAAACCTTGGTGGCGATATGCATGACGCGCTCATTCGAGATGTTAGTGGGCATGTTAGCGGCATGGAAAGCCGGAGCGGCCTACCTACCTATCGACCCCCACTTTCCATTATCACGGCGGCGCTACATTCTTGAGCATGCAGGACCCGCGTTGATATTAACTGAGCAGAGCACGCAAGCTTTGGTTATTGAGACGCTTGCAGCTGGAGATGGCGAAGTGCTCGCGATTCCCTATGTTTGCCTCGATTCGGGCGAGGATGATAATGAGGATGACGATAATGCCAGGCTAGCCTTACAAGAGGCGAGCGACAACCTCAACCTGCCTGAGCACCAGGATCAGCTGGCTTACACCCTCTATACCTCAGGTTCTACTGGCAGGCCAAAAGGCGTGCAAATTAGCCGAGGCGCCTTTGCCAATTTTCTGCACGGGATGCAGGCGCAGCTCCAACTTCGCCCATCAGCACGATGGCTTGCCTTGACCACGATCTCCTTTGATATCGCCGGTTTGGAATTGTTTTTACCACTGATTAGCGGAGCCGCGGTGGTGATTGCCAGCGACGATCAAGCCCGTGAGCCAATGCAATTGCAGCTGCTTTTAGATCAGCATAATATCGACATTATGCAAGCGACGCCTGCGACTTGGCAGATGTTGCTCGACAGTCTTGGGTCAAATATTGAGCCCAGTTTTGAGTCGATATCAAAGCAAAGCCATCCGCTATGGCCAAATTTGACCATCTTATGTGGGGGGGAAGCCTTGAATGCGCAATTGGCGCAGCGCTTATTGGCCCAAGGTAAAAGCGTATTAAATGTCTACGGCCCAACCGAAACCACGGTGTGGTCCACTAGCGCTGCGCTTGTGGATAGCTTGGTTGACGACTTAGTTGAAGGCTTAGATGCCGTCGCCCCGATTGGCCGACCGATTGTGAATACCCAATGCTATGTGCTTGACGCCTTTATGCGACTCGTGCCGGTCGGCGTGCAAGGTGAGCTTTATCTGGGCGGTGAGGGCTTGGCTAGAGGCTATCGACATGGCCAAGGGGCGACCGCCGAGCGCTTTGTGCCCAACCCTTTTTCGAGCGCGCCGGGCGAGCGTTTGTATCGCACCGGGGATAAGGTACGTTATCGCGAGGATGGCACATTGCACTACCTCGGGCGCAGCGATTTTCAAGTCAAAATTCGTGGTTTCCGTATTGAGCTAAGCGAAATCGAATGGCATTTACGTCAGTTGCCAGAGGTGCGTGATGCCGTTGTTGGCGTGTGTGAGGCGCCAGCCGGGGGCAAATACCTAGTCGCCTATCTGCTGGCCTCAGCCCACGACGCCTTTGATGTCGAAGAGTTGCGGGCATATCTAGCCCTGCACCTACCGGATTACATGGTGCCCGGCGCCTTTGTTAGTTTGGAGGCTCTGCCCTTAACGCCTAATGGCAAAGTTGACCGTAAAGCCCTTCCTGAGCCAGATGCCAGCGTCACCTTACAAGCCCAGTATGTGGCGCCAAGCTCGCCGTTAGAAATCCGTCTGTGTGAGATTTGGCAAGAAATTCTTGGGCTTGATCGAGTTGGCCTAAGAGATAGTTTCTTCCAGCTGGGCGGCCACTCCTTATTGGCGATGAAATTAAAATCACGTGTGCATGGCGAGTACGGCCTGCAATTAGATTTACTCGCGCTCTTTGAGCACCCCACCGTTGAGGCTCTAAGCCAACAGATTGACGCCGCCCAGTCGGTAAAACAAAACGACATCGATGAGATGGACGCGCTGCTTGCAGCCTTTGAATAGAGGGAATGAGACGATTATGAAAAACCTATACGACATCGCTACACGACTTAATGCCCTAAGTGAAGACAAGCAAATTCAGTTCCGCCAAGTGTTGGCACAAAAGGGGATTGATAGCTGGGCACTGCCCATTGTTGCGACACCAAATACCGACAATACTCCACAGCCACTGTCGGCAGCCCAACAGCGCTTGTGGTTTATCGATCGTTATGAGCAGGGCAGTAGCCTTTACAATTTATGCTCTGTGCTGCGCTTACGTGGGGTCCTAGATCTTGAGAAATTACAACAAGCCTTGGCCGTTATTTTGCAACGCCATGAAGTTTTACGCAGCGTTTATGGCGAGCAGGATGGGCTGGCTTTTCAGACAATACGAGACGCGGACACCTTTACTTTTAAGGTTGAAAGCTTAGAGGACGAACTCGGCTTTCAGCAAAACTTTGATCAGTGGTTGGCCACATGTTATCGGCAAGCACAGCAACAAATTTTTGATTTATCCACCGAGCTGCCTTTTCGGGCAAACCTTATTCGTATCGCCGACGATGATCACCTATTGGTGTTCACCGTGCACCACATTGCCTTTGATGCCTGGTCGCAAGAAGCCATTATTCGTGAGCTAAGCCTCTTGTATGCCAGCTCCCTTGAGCAAATGCACAGCGCTTTAGCGCCGCTGCCGGTGCAATACCGAGATTACGCCCGCTGGCAAAAACAATGGTTGGCGGGGGATGACTATCAAAAACAATTAGATTATTGGTGTGAAAAGTTGGCCAAGGCGCCGGAATGTTTAAGCTTGCCGCTGGATAAACCAAGACGGCAGCGCAATGAGCAGCGTCACCTTGGTCGTGAAATCCGTCTGCCTTTATCGGCTGATTTAAGCGAGCAATTGCGCGTTCAAGCTAAAGCGCACAACGTCAGTATTTATCAGTATTTACTGACGGTGTTTACCTTGGTATTGCACTATTACAGCGACAGTGATGACATTGTGATCGGCACCTCGGTGGCCAATCGCCAGCGCCCAGAATTAGAGGCGCTTGCAGGTTTATTTGTGAACACCCTAGTATTGCGCACTCAGTTGTCGGCTCAGATGAATTTTGCTGAACTTTTAAGCGCTGTCAGTAAGACCAGTCAAGAGGCTGTGAGTCATCAAGACATCCCTTTTGACCATCTGCTGGATGCGCTTGACGTCGCACGTAGTGATACCCACTCGCCCTTGTTTCAAGTCTTGTTTGTTTATCTGAATATGCCGGATCAGCAGGCTTTAGCGCTTGGTGACCTGAGGGTAGACATCTTGCCCTACAATCAACAGCAGGCTCGTTTTGACTTAAGCTTACGGGTAGAAGAGCAGGCCAGTGACGGCCTTTGTCTGTGTATGGAATACGACACTGACCTGTTCTATGCCAGCACCATTGAGCAAATGCTCAGTGACTATCACTTACTTTGTGTCAGGCTCTGTGCCCGGCTTTGCGCGGTAGCGTTGCCGGG
>NVXL01000016.1 GCA_002746115.1 Alteromonadaceae bacterium | reverse complement strand
TCGCTGTGGGTTGTGGGGTAGGTGTTGGGTTTTGGGTGGGTTCTGGAGTTGGTGTTGGGTCGGTGCTAGTGAGTTCAAACCAATTGATGTTAAAGCCGCCAGTGCTGACTCCGATAGCGATGGTTTGCTCGCCAGCGGATAAGCTAACGGTTTGGGTCACGGTCTGCCAGTTTTGCCAGCCGCCGGTTAGAGGTACATTTTGAATACCGTATACCGGGGAGCCGCCTTGGTTTTCCAATTGAAGCTGAGCCCTGTCGCTTGTGCTGGCGATACGGTAAGCGACTTGGTAGTCTCCGGATTGTGCGATATTGACTTTGTATACCATCCAGTCGCCATCGTCGAGCCAGCCGACATTGCTGCCACCGCCACTATCGCTAGTACCTTCGGTTTGTACACCGGACATTTCACAGAACGATTCTGCTTGAATGCGTCCTGGGACTGCTTGAACGCTTGCACTGTCGCAAAATGTGGCTGTTTGAGCATTGAGCGTTTGTGTGCTTCCAAATGCCAGAGCAGTAAGTGTGATTGCCTGTGCGAGCTTACTTATGCCTAGGCCTGATTTTGCATTCTTTGCTGTACTTGTTGCCGAGTTTGAGTGGCTGCTGTCTAAAGACAGGCACTGGTCTGCGGCACTCAAGGTTGAGTGTGATATGGACATTGGTATTACCTTTTATTGTTTTTTACTGATACCTCGTGCCTGAACTGCATGAACATTACGTTGTTAAGTAAGTTCAAAGTTAAGTAGGTTCAAAATGTTATGGAATCGTTCAGGCCTTGGCTTTGTGTGTTTTGCCTCAGGCGGCATTCACTGAGAGCGAAGAAACTTTGCCATAAGCTCGAATCGTTTAACAGCTACTAACAGCTTCCTTGTTCACCTGGGTGAATCATGGGACGCGTATTCTTAAGGTGAGACCTTGTTTTACGTAGGATGAGACTTTGCCTTTCGTAATGTGGGACATTTATGTTGCCAAGGTGAACGTTTAGCTGAAAGTGGAATACTTTTATTGGTGGCGGTATTGGTGATGGCATTGGTGGCTTATCGTTTACCCGCGTTGATTTAATCAATGCTCATGCTGAATAAAGGGGAGGTCTTTGATTGACTTGATAAAAGTAAAAAATAATGGCGATTATATACTGGAGCGGTGTGTCAAGTGGGAAGGGAATATTTTGTTATGAGTGGTAATGGAGGCGCGGTATTATGAGGTAAAATAGAAGCAGCAAGCGCGGACATCCAAGGAGATTGCTTATCTTGGATGTCCACCTATTCGCAGGTAATTGCAAATTCAGGCTTAAATATTAGCCTAGATGAGCCTGACCTTATTGCGCCTCATATAAACGCATATTATCAATAGCAATACTGCTTGATGGCGTCTGCCCAAAGTGCAAACCAATTTTAACATTGGAATCCGTAGCGCCCTGAACCCAGCTTAACTCATAATGCTTAAGCGTATTTGCCAATGTTAATTGTTGGAATTGCTTCACTGTGTACTTTGTCCAAGGGCTGCCGCCATGCTCAATGACTACCCAGAACGGCATATTAATACCATCATTTTTAATGTCAAAATCGAGGGTGTAAGTCTTACCGGCGGTTAATGAACGTGTTTGGTATAACTGCAAGCTCCAGGTCTCAGTGCCGGGGTTCATTACGGTGATATTTGCACTTCCTTCCGATAAAAAGAATAAGGCATCTGCTCCGGCCGCCGCGACAACATCCCAATGCGTTAGACCTAAATCAAAATTGCCGTTATCTAATAAGTTCACCACCGGTTCAGGGCTTACCGGTTCAACGGGGAAGTCATTCAAAGCATAGCCCTTAACATCGGCTTCCCAAAGCGAATAACCCCATTGCGTTCCGCGCTGCTGTCCAAGAATACGCAAAAAATGCCCTTCACCACGAATACCACTGTGGGTTTGCTCGCCTATATGCCCAGCATTTGTTGTGAAAATATTATGCCACTGCTCGCCATCGTCAGACATCTGAATAGCATATATCTGTGCAAAAGCGGCCTCCCAATCCAGGCTCACTTCGTTAACATGTACGCGTGAAGGGAAGGCAAGCTCAAGCCACGCCGAATCAGTATGAGCACTGCCCCAGCGTGTATTGGGGTTATTATCAACCGCATTGAACGGCACCAAGGTATTATTCTCAATGCTCGATGCATTCACCAATACATCCGTCATTAATGAATACGGCTGACCGCCGGTATAATCCACCTCAATCAAGGCTTCTGAACTTGCCTGACCGTCATCGACGCGAAGCATCACATCGTAATGCCCAGGGGCTATCTTCCAATTAAGTGCGTCGTCACCGGAGACAAAACGACCATCGACATACCAGGCGTAACTCAGCGCATCACCATCAGCATCTACGGAACCACGAGCACTCAGGTCAATATACGGCGAGCCGCTTCCTTCCCAAAACTTGTTTATCGCACCATTAACTACTGACACGCCATGCAAGACTGAGTGAATGCTCGCATCAGGAGCTGTATTTGCCAAAGCGGCAATGCTCATGCTGCTGAGTACCGCGCCTGCTGTCAGCTTAGAGGCGTAGTTCGATATGGTGCGTGTGAGCGATTTTCTTTGTGTGGGTTTGTGTGTCATACAATTTTCTCATTATATTTTATATTATAGGATCGATCGCATCTATACTAATCCCAAGGTGTCACCGAGCAGTAAGGCAAAATCGTCAATGAATGCAACAAAATCGGCGTACAAACTAAAACCACGATAAGCGCACATAGCACACAAACTATGGATAAATCTCGATTAACACCCAGTTATCACAATGAAGAGCAGGGTGTTGATCACCTCAGCAACGAGCTTGCAGTGCAACAAATTATTCAGATGCTGGATCTATTCTCTAATACGCCGTTTTGGATTAAGGACAGAGAGGGGCGATTTGTTTACATTAATCAGGCGCTTATTCAAAAGATGGGCTTAAAGAACGCCGACCCCGTGATAGGTCGCAGTGACATTGACTTTTGCCCTCAGCATATTGCCAAACAGTTTATTCATGACGATAAAATGGTACTTGCTGGTGAGCACATCACTGAACGCCTAGAAATGAACCTGCTAAGTAACGGTGAAATTGCTTGGTTTAGCACCTCCAAGCGTCCGTTAATTAATAAACATGGCGACGTGATTGGCACCTACGGCTTAACCCGTCACATTGAGAAGAGCGTCTGTGCTTTTGGTGCAGATAAGAACTTACATCGAGTGATCAATTTTATTAGTCATAATTATATGGCTGAATTGAAACTGAGTGATTTATGTGAAATGTCCCACTTATCACAAAGCGCTTTAGAGCGCCGATTTAAAAAGCACCTCGAAATGACGCCCTTACAATTTATTAATAAAGTCCGCTTAGAGAATTCCAGGCGCTTGCTAATAGAAAGTGACTTGCCGATAGCAATGGTTGCGCACACGGTGGGGTTTACCGACCATAGCTATTTTAGTCGACAGTTTAAGCGTATGTTCGGGGAGCTACCTTCAGCATTGCGAATCGAGGTCAGCGAAGGATAGCCGCATACTCATACTTTAACTTCTGCCTCCGCTGCAATTAAAATGTGAGTATGCGCTGATTGTTATTAGGCTCTCTATATAGTATAAAGTTACTTGACAATATAAAGTTACTTGGTGCTATTTTGTTGCATCGTATACTAATAAAAAAGGCTTAGCACGTGAATAAATTACTCATATTACTGTCCCTGTCAGTACTGCCCCTATTTGCGCTGTCCTCTGCTAGCTACGCTGAGGTCTATCTTCGCTACAATCACGCTGGTTATTCTCCTTCGCAACCAAAGATCGCAGTGTTAATGGCTGATAGCGAGCAGCGAAAAAAATCTTGGTCGCTTAAAGATTCTGAAGGCAAGGTGGTAAAAAAAGGCCGGGTAGGGAAAAGCCTTGCAGGTAAAACGGGGCATACCGCCAAGCCGTTCAATTATTATATTGATCTCGCAGGTGTCAATCAGCAAGGTCTATATCAGCTGTTTCTGCAAGATAAGTCGCTAGCCGAGATTAAAATACAAGCCAAACCGTATCATGCGCTCAGTAGCGAAATTCTCACCCACCTAAAAGTCACAAAATCCGGTACAGACGAGGCTCTGCTGCACCCCGCCAGTCACATGGGTGATCAACAAGCCTTACTTTATCGCACTGACGGCCCTATAAGCGAAGGCCGCTGGAAGCAAGACCCTAGCAAGCAGACCGTTGATATGCTCGGTGGTTGGTATGACGCTGGAGACTACATTAAATTTACCCTTACCATCGGCTACACCGCTTACTATATGCTACGCGCATACGAAGAGAACCCTGCCTTTTTCGCACCGAATAATAAGTTTGCTCCGCCCAATAAAAAAGGCGAACTTCCTGAGGTATTAAAAGAAGCAAAATTCGGCTTAGACTATTTATTAAAAACACATCCCAGTGAAAACGAATTTATTATTCAAGTCTCTACCGCCGAGGATCACAACATCGGCTTACTCCTGCCGCAGGACGATAAGCGCGACGGTAAAAGAGAAGCTCTCTCCGCCATCTCTCCACCCCAAATGGGTATGGCCGCCGCTGCACTTGCCTTAGGTGCAAAAGTATTCGCCGCGCAAGGCGAGAAGGTCTTGGCAAAAACCTATCAAGCGGAAGCACAAAAAATCTATAAACGTGCTCGTATGCCAGACGCATTAAAAGAGACCGCTTACGAGAAAAAGCACACCAACGATTTATATCGCGATACCGGCGAAGCTGACAACATGGCACTAGCGGCCATTGAGCTATATTTGTTAACTCAACAACAAGCTTATTTGGATCAAGCCTCAAAGTACTCTAAGTCTGCAGGCGCAGGAAGGTGGACCTCTTGGTGTTGTATGACCAGTTCCGCCAATTACCGCTTAGCCCCTTTTGACAAGCACGCCAAAAATCGCCTTAAAAAGGAATTGCTTCACTACGCTCGATACGACGCCAAAGAAGGCAATATTTGGGGCGCGCCAATGCAGCCGACATGGGCGCCATTGATTGGTCAGTTGGTGGTGGCAAGCTATGGTGCTTTAGCGTCTCAAGATAAGTTGTTTTCACGTAAAACAAATAAAACGGTTGATAATTTAATGTGGGATAATTTGGATTATTTCTTCGGTCGAAATAATTGGGGTGTGGCATTTGTTGCGTCAAAGCAAGTGCCGAGCTCGGTAAAGAATATTTATAGTCGAATTTATAAAATTACGGGTGCTTACCCGACGGGCGCGGTATCTGAAGGGCCTGGAGGTAGGGCGACTTACGAATCGATTAAACAGTGGATGGATCCCATGGAAGATGACTTGAAATATGAGCCGTTTAATACGAGCGCTCAGATTTTTTATGATAATTCGAATAATTTCCAGACGATGGAGACGACAATTAAGTTACAGGCGACGGCCTTGTATATGTTAGCAGTGGCAAGTAAGGGGATGCAGTAGCCCCTTACTTGCTTCTATATGGGCTCTCGTTCAAAAGGCTATCCGTAACGTTATTGGTAAGCATCGCATGTCCGCCTCCGCTGACTGGCATGCCTTTTACGGCGACGGATAGGTTTGCCTTGGCGGCAAACTCGCCACGCTGCTCAATCGTTTTGCAAAAAAACGATATTCAAAAAAAGCAAAGACACCAGTTTGAATGCTTCCTAGTTGATGAGTTAATGTGTAGTGTAATTTTTTGGCGTGAAATTGGTTTGGCGGCTCGGGGGGAGGTGTCTGTATTATATGATTTTTGATTCTAAAAAATTGGCATATTAGTTTCTTTCTTCTTATGGTCGAGAATCAGCTTGTTGTATCTAGCTGTTTCTATATACTGTTCTTAGGTGGTGTTTAATGGTATGCGCCTTGAGTTTTTTAGATACTCAAAAATATTTTCCCTTGTCTCTCAATAATTTCCGGGAGCAACAGTCCGGTGAGCCTGACATTTTCATCAATCTCACATATGTGCAAGCGCTTGCTTATCGGGCTTGTACTTTCTATTCAAAGCGTTGTTAGCGTAAATGCATATTGCACTGAGACCTTGCGAGTTCGGGTTGATACAACTCTAAATCAAATCTTCATAAGGGATGCGCTTAAGCTTGCTCTAAGTAAGCTCGATCGAGCTTATGAGTTGCAGGACGTTAGGGTAGCAGGGGTCCTTTCCGAGCCACGTCATGTCAGATTGGTTGATAAGGGGCTGTTCGATATATTCTGGCAAACTACGACTGTCAAACTAGAGCAGCAGCTTCAGCCTATAAGGATACCGATATTTCGCGGCCTAATGGGGTATCGGATCTTGGTTATTCCAAAAAATACACAAACAAAGTTCGATGGTATCTACCATTTAAGTGAATTTAGAGACCTTAGGTTTGGTCAGTCCATGCATTGGCCTGACACAGAAATTCTGCGAGCAAATGGATTAAAGGTAGAGGTGTCACCGCACTTTCTTAAATTATACCCTATGCTAAAAATCGGTCGCTTTGATGCTCTACCAAGAGGCCTGCATCAGGCTTGGTACGAATTGCCTTGGGCTGAGAGTTATGTTTCGGAAGAATCGGATACTGGTGAAAAAAAAGTTGTGTTCGAAATCGAAAAACGCTTATTGTTAAAGTATATTAACCCTATGTACTTCTTTGTCAGCAAGAAAAAACCTGAATTTGCTAAGGATATAGAAAAAGGAATGCGATTGGCTATAAACGATGGGAGTTATCAAAGACTATTCCTCTCTAATCCAACCATCAAAGCAGCTATTCTAAAGTCTGACATTAAAAATCGAACTATTATTCATCTATACAACCCTCTACTACCTCCCGAAACACCTATTAGTGAAAAGGCTTTGTGGTTTGATCCTGAGAAGGAGGCTTTAAAGTAAAGTGCGGGCTACATCAGGTAAAGCGGATATTATTCACATTTTGATACCCTGAAAATATTACTCCTACCGAAAATTGTCAAAATGTAGATGAGATTATTTCCGATGAATAGAGCCGTCAGCATCGGTGTGCACGATAAAATGGGTAGCCAGTCTGTCTCGCCAGATCTGTAGCGATTTGCTACACTGTAAGGCATGTATTCGAGATCAGAGAGTAATCCCATGCCCAAATCCTCTTCCCCCCTACGCCTCGACGCTCACCTTATGGATAGCGCGCGTCAAAGCGCCACCCTTGAAAACCGTAGCGTTGCTGAGCAAATCGAACACTGGGCTCGCCTTGGCCGCGTGGCATCTAAATTCATCCCGTCAAATGCATTGCCTGAGATTATTGCGGGTAGCTTGATCATCAAAACCGAAGCTCCAGATATAGCACCGATTGATATAGATGACATCTTCGATAGTCTTGATAGCGAGCGAGATTCAGGCGAACTTACAGCGAGTTTACCCCAAGCGTCAGTGCGCTATCAAAGCTCAAAGATACACCCAGGATTGCTAGAGCAAGTCGATACCAGTGGGCAGATAACGCTAGGTCATTTTCGAGGTGGAAAATTTCTCGCAATGACGGAAGATGGTAAGCAGGGTTGAGTAAAGATAAGCAGCTCTGGTTAATTGCTGGTGGTAACGGTGCAGGTAAAAGTACCTTTTACGAGAAAAAACTCAAACCCAAAGGCTTGCCATTTGTTAATGCCGATATTATTGCGCGAGAATACTTTCCACATGCACCAGAGGAAAACAGCATAACTGCGGCTAAAATTGCAGAGCAGATGCGTTACCAGCTGTTATCGGAAGGTAAAAGCTTTTGTTTTGAAACGGTTTTTTCTCATGAGTCAAAAATCGATTTTATCGCCGCGGCCAAAGCCTTAAATTACGTCATTACCCTGGTATTTATTCACCTAGACAGTGCTGAGCTGAATATGGCTCGTGTTGCGCAGCGCGTGACTCTTGGCGGGCATAGCGTGCCGGAAGAGAAAATAAGTGCGCGGATACCACGTACCCTAGAGCATATTAAAAATACAATCCCTCTGTGCGACCACGTCCGCCTGCTTGATAACTCACGAGTTGAAATTCCGTTTCAACGTATTGCAAATGTGGATAATGGTATTGTCTCGGTATGTAAAGATCCGTTGCCGATGTGGGCAAGTAGGATGCTTGGTTTGAAAACAAGGTAATTGTTTTTCGCCGCTAACAATACTTGTTAATAGCTCATGGTTTTTTGAAGAGCTGGAGTATGAAAACAACAAGCCAATTAGGGGGAGAATGAGGGGGTATTTCATGTTACCTCCCATTGTGAGCCTTTGCTCCAAATACAGAATCGATGAGCTTGGTTATACGGTAAGTAGATGCACCGGTAATCACTCCGGCACCAATGGTAACCATTATATTCGTATAACTTCAGGGGCAGGAAATCCCTCGCTAACACCGAGGCGCAGATCACTCCCTGAAAAGTTTTCTATATGGTCTAGCTTCAGTCGTCCACTCCTTGCTCACCTCGCATGAACAGCAAAGAACTTGTTAACCAAAAAGTCCACATTGGCACGTATTTCACTCTACCCCATCACCATCACGTAGCCTCTTCTATATAAATCCCTCCCATCTACACTCCCAAAACTCTCTCCAACCCGGAAAACTTTATGCGTACCTGTATATGGCAACACGTATTCACAGCTAACTCAGGAGATATCTTGCCGCCCACACCCGGCGTCAAATGTCCGCCACTCACTTAGCGGCAAAGCGGCAAAAAATATCTCCAAACCACTTAATCCGTTAGCCAATAGTTGCCGCTTTTAATTATGGGGTATCAATGAAGTCAACAAAAGCTAATAAAATCAATGTTCTATGTGGTTGGCATGTGAGTTGCTTTACATTGCTTAGATTGAAAAATCGCCAAGAAAGTGTTGTGAACATATAAACCTCGGAATTCACGCAACAGCTTTTGGTAACTTTCGAGTAGTGGGAGAATAATTATGCCTTTAGTCATTAACACCAACACGCAGTCTTTGAATGCTCAGAGGCAGCTTGTGAATTCTGGAAATCAGTTGGCGACGGCGATGGAAAGGTTATCATCGGGCAAACGTATTAATACTGCTGCAGATGATGCCGCAGGTCTAGCCATCAGCAACCGAATGACATCGCAGTCGCGTGGTCTGGAACAAGCTGTTCGTAATGCGAACGACGGGATTTCATTAATTCAAACGGCGGAAGGTGCGCTGGATGAGTCAACGAATATTCTACAACGTATGCGAGAACTGTCCATCCAGTCTGCCAACGGAATTTACGACGATCAAAACAGAGCTACGCTCGACGCTGAAGTGCAGCAGTTGATTTTGGAGCTGGATCGTATTGCCAACTCCACCACCTTTAACGGTCAAACACTGTTAGATGGTAGTTTGGGTAGCGTTGAGCTGCAGGTGGGCGCGCAAGCGAATGAAACTATTGAAATTTCGATCCAAGCGATGGATGCTCAAACCTTAGGGATGGGCTCAGTCAGTGTGGATTTGTTAGGTGCGGAAATTACAGCCGATCTAACCGCTATTACCTTAAATGAGTCCGACGTCTTAATTAACGGCCAGTCGATTGGTAGCTTTATTGGTACGACGGATACTTTTCAAGACTTAATCGATAATATTGATGACAGTGTCTTGGGCGTCGACGCATCCGGTTTTACCTCCTTAGAGGGGATCACAGTAGGTGATGGTGTGCTGGAGAACGGTAATAAGATGCAAATTACTGTTCAATCGGCTGATGGTAGTGGTAATAACGTGTTCAATATCACCGATACCAAAAGCATGAGCGAGCTGGTCGATAAAATCAGCGATGCTACTGGTGGTATTCTTTCAGCGGATATAGACGATTCTGGCCAGCTAGTAATTACTAACAACTCCGGTTCTTCTATCGTCGTAAGGGCGCTCGCTGCAAATAACTTACCCTCCGCTGTGTCCGCACAGCTAGTGGAGCAGGCGACCGGGTTTAATGTGTATGACCCAACCGCGGCAGCGGGTACGGCGCAGGCGATTGAGGACTCTGCCGAAGGTCAAATTATTCTTACCTCTGTGCATGGTGACCCGATTACTGTGGAGCGTGGTGCTACCGGTACTTTGCAAACCCTTCAAGACCTCGGTTTTAGAGAGAGTGCAGAAGAGGGCGTGATTAGCGGGGTAGGCCTTGGCTCAGCCGCTTCGGCCACGGCTTGGAATGTGGGGGATATTAGCGTTAATGGGATTTCCATTGATAACGACGATACCGATACGCTGCAAGGTAAAATTGACGCGATTAATGAGCAAAGTGAAGATACTGGAGTTGTGGCGAATGCATTTGCATCCATGACCATGGATCTTAGCAACGCTAACCTCTCCTTGGGTAATACCACGGCAGATACTTTGGTGATTAATGGTGTATCAATTGATTTGGGGCTAGTCGATTCACAGGCGACTTCTATTGATATTGTTAACGGTTTTAATAGTAATACGGATCTCACTGGTGTGACGGCTCGATTGTCGGGTACACGAATAGTCTTGGAATCTGATCAAGGCTCCATTCGGATTGCAGCAGGTACTGCGCTTGCAGTCGATGTCTTTGGTGCAAATGGCGCGCTTGCGGGGGCTCAAATTAGTTCTTACTTTGCTGCTACCGGCGGCGGCGTGACGTTAGAGGCGGTTGCAGCGAATACGCAGCTAGCACTGACAATTGAGGCGGGGATTAAGCTGACGAGTACTAACGGTAATCCGATTAGTGTGGAGTTGGGCGATAATGCCAACCCAGCAACGATTGGTATTATAGAGGCGAACTCGACAGCGGGCGGGCGCTTCGGTACCGCGATTGCGAGTGTCAGTATTGATACGGCAGCCAATGCACAGAAAGCTATCGGTGTCATTGACCGGGGTCTTGAGGCGATCAATACTGTTCGTGCGCAACTTGGTGCGGCCAATAACCGACTTGATTTTACCATTAACAACTTACTTTCGGTCAACGAGAATACCTTGTCTGCGCGGTCGCGGATCATGGATGCTGACTTTGCTGCAGAAACTGCACAGTTAAGTCGAACTCAGGTACTGCAACAAGCCTCGCAAGCGATGTTGGCGCAAGCGAATGCGTCATCACAACAAGTACTGCAATTGTTACAAGGGTAATGCTTTTTCCCTTGTGGCAATAGTTGTATTAATAGTTGTAGTAGCAATAGATGTAGTAATAGTAAGGCTGCTTTGTATTGGATTATCTTAGTGGCAGGCAAGTGGATTGCAAAACACAGCATGATAAAAGGATTTATGGCGGTGTGTTTAAATGTATATTTTAAAAAGCTATATCGCATAACTGATATGGGTTTTTGCGCTATATCCTATAGCGATACTTAAGTGTGATTAGAATTTTTTGTATTTAAAATTATAAAAACAGTGGATATTCTTCCTCTTCAAATTTATTTATAAAAAAGACTAAAGATCTCAAGCCTGCGGTCGAAACCTGAAACTAGAAGCGCTCATAAATGCTCTACATAATGACAAAGAGCAACGCATTGAGCTTCTGGTTGCAAGCCAAACTTACTCGGCAAGCAATCTAACAAATTCACGGTTAGGAGGCTTACCATGCCATTAGTTGTAAATACCAATGTTGGTTCCATCAATGCTCAGCGTCAGCTGGTAAGCTCTGGTGCCGAACTCGATAAAGCAAGTACACGATTGACGTCAGGTTTGCGTATTAACAGCGCAGCAGATGATGCCGCCGGTCTCGCAATTTCAAATCGTCAAACTTCTCAGATCCGTGGTCTCGACCAAGCGGTTCGAAACGCAAACGATGGTATCTCACTGATTCAAACAGCTGAAGGTGCATTGGGCGAAACCACTAACATCCTCCAGCGTATGCGGGAACTGTCCATCCAGTCTGCTAACGGAATTTACGATGACACGGATAGGGCGAGTTTGGACGCAGAGGTACAACAGCTTGTATCAGAGCTGGATCGTATTGCAGAAACTACCGCTTTTAACGGTCAAAATATTCTCGATGGCAGTCAAGGTGAAATTAAACTGCAAGTAGGTGCCCAGGCCAACCAAACTATCGCCTTTAAAATTGACGCTGTGGATGCAGACACCTTAGGTATGGGTTCAATCTCAGCCGATGTTGTTGGTGCAACGATGGCAGCTTTAGGTTCTCAGCTCGCTTTGGATGAGCAGGATATTTTGATTAATGGTCAAGCGGTTGGCGCGATTGAATCTACCGATACCCTTAATGATATTACGACCCAAATCTCTGAAAACATTAATGGTGTGACCGCGTCAGCGGTGGTTCAAATTAATGGTACTGCAGTGGGTACGGGTGTGGTTGGAACGGGCGGGGTTCAGTTTGCGGTTGTCGGCGGCGATGGCTTAACCACCACTTATAACGTCGCTAATACCGAAAGTTTACAAGAGCTTGCTGATGAAATCGGTAAGGCCACGGGTGGGATTATAAGCGGTACTGTTAATGATGACGGAAGCTTGTCAATATCGGCAGAGGGCGTACGCTCAATCACTGTGACTGATGCAGACAGCACAACCGGCTTGAGTGTTGCCGCAGTTCAATCCCAGATTATTCTCACCTCTGATAACGGCGATGAGGTCACAATAGAGAGGGGGCAAACGGGTAACAACACTAACATCGAAAGCTTCGGCTTCCGTGAGTCAAGAGAGTCTGGTGTTATTCAGGGCATCGGCTTAGTCGTTAACTCAGGCGGCGCTAACGAAGCGTTGTCGGTAGGTGATTTATCGATCAATGGTGTGGAAGTTGGCGTCACTGATACGAGTAGCTTGGCAGGTAAAATAGACGCTATTAACGACATTACTGATCAGACGGGTGTTAAAGCAGAAGCTTTTTCTTCAATAGTTATTGACACTACAACCTTTGAAGCTTCAGCTACTATTGGTGCGACTGAAGGCATGAGAGTAAATGGTGTGGATGGCGACCTAAACATTGTTAGTACTGATACGGTGACAGACTTTGCTGAGAAGTTTAATGCCGTCTTCTCTAACGCCACCGGTGTTACGGCTCGTGTGAAAGGTACTGACCTAGTGCTAGAGTCTAGCCAAGGTCAGATTACTTTGGCGGGTAATACTTCCACTGCTGAGCAATTCATTGGTTCTGCCGTTGGCCTTGAGACTATCACGCAAACCTATATTTCATCGGGTGGGACATTTGTTGAGTCTACTAATGCCACAATTGACTCGTCTGACGTTATCACCGCTGTAGCGGGCTTACAACTGACGAGTGAAAACGGCAATCCCATTTCGGTTGAATTTGGCGATAACCGAACAAACGCTGCAATTCAGTCCTCATTAGGTCTAAGAGAATCGAATACCCTCGGTGAAGGCTCCTTTGGTAGTGCGGTATCGTCAATCACAATTGATACGGCGGCTAATGCGCAAAAAGCTATCGGGGTAATTGATAATGCACTAGAGAGTGTGAATGCGTCTCGATCGAAGCTTGGTGCGGCCAATAACCGGCTCGATTTTACCATCTCTAACCTGTCGAATGTATCGCAAAATACATCGGCCGCAAGGTCGCGGATTTTGGATGCTGATTTCGCGTCAGAAACCGCGAAGTTAAGTCGGGCGCAGGTATTGCAGCAGGCGTCTCAGGCGATGTTGGCTCAGGCTAACGCCAGACCGCAGCAAGTACTTTCGCTTCTCCAGTAATATAGTCAACTAGCAATCACTTGGTTCTCCGAGTGCTTGCTAGTTTTATGTAAGAATAAGCTGCGCGAATGTAAATAATAATGATGAAAGAAGTGAAACAAAAAGGAATAAAAATATTCACTAGGATGTGAAAAAATGGGGTTAAGGAAGACGAAAAACAAGGATAATAGGAATTATTAACATATTGGAAATACGCGCAAAGCTGGTGGGGAGACTCACCGGCGCGTGCGTGCTTAAGAGAGGTTAACCCATGAACGAACTGAGAGCAATACAGCCTGTAGTTCAGCTTGTGCCTAGTGGCAGTAGGCCAGTAACTGCAAATGATAACGCTAAGGCTAACGCTAAAGATGGCCTGGCAGCGGCAGCATCTGGTGAAAGCGGCAATAGTTTGCCCGCCGGCAGCCAAGTTGCGCCAAGCACCGAGGCTGAACAAGCCAGTAGTGTCGCGCCAGTTGCTGAAGCCGGTAAAGATGCCGCAGTTGGACGTGCTTCTGAGGAAGCCGCCGCTAAAGTGGAGAATGCAATAGCGAAGATGAACACCTATGTTCAGAGCTTGCAGCGTGATTTACAGTTCCATGTGGATGCCGATACGGCACAAACTGTCGTCAAAGTCATCGATAGTGACTCTGGCGATCTAATTCGTCAAATCCCCGAAGATGTTTTCTTAGAGTTGGCAAAGAAATTGAATGAAGGTGGTGAGGTTCACTTACTCAATGCTTTAGGTTAATACCTTTGTGGTATTACCACTTCGTTTAAATTTGGGGGTGTTTGGCTTAGGTCAAGGGCCTGTTTTGTCGTTCTGAGATGGTATTTTTAGGCTTGAGTTTACGGTGTTGTTAACTAAACTCAAGGTAATAACCCCTTGCAATAAGCTAATGCGAGAGTGTTAGTGGCTGCTTTTCGGGGTGCGCAATAAATTTAATTTCGTCGTAAGTCTTGGGGGAAATGTGATAAAAAACAGTGGGTTCTAACTCATTAGCTTTAACGCGATTGATTTTAACTTAGCTGTTTAAATTTGTGATTTAATGGTCTTGGCGATTCATGCCAGTGCCTTTTCCGAGCGCTGTTAGGGTTTAATAGACAATCGGGAAAATTGGAGTTCTATTATGATCGATAACAATATTATTCAGTCCCTCGGTATCGGGTCAGGTATCAACACCAACAATATTGTTTCCCAGTTGGTTGAGATCGAAAAGATCGGCCCTCAGACGCGGATTGATGATAAAAAAGAGCTGACTGAATCACAAATATCCGATTACGGCTTGTTAAAAAGTGCTTTAGCAACCCTGCAAGATGCCGCCGAGGCGGTGACTAACCCTGAAGGCATGTTTAGTAAAGCCGCATCATTTAGCGATAGCACCGCATTGGTTCCAACAGACTTAGATCCCGATGTACTGCCGGGCTCCTACGACTTTACCGTTAGCAATATCGCTAAAGCCCAATCCCTATCTTCGACCGGCTTTACGGCAGCGAATGATGCTGTCGGTCTTGGTGATTTGACTTTCCGCTTTGGTGATTACGATGCCGGCGTCACGACCTTTACTGAAGACCCCGAATCCACGTCAAAAACTATCACCATCGACAGCAGTAACAATACTCTTTCAGGTTTACGTGACGCAATTAACGACGCTGATATGGGCGTGCAAGCGAGTATTGTTAACGATGGTACGAGTTTTCGTTTGTTGATCTCAGCCGAGTCAGGTGAAAACAACCAGATTGAAATTACCGCCGCTGAAGCTGGCGGTACTCCAACCGATACTGATAATGCCGGTTTATCTCGTTTTGCTTTTAGCGGCACTGTTAAGCAAATGACTCAGAACCAAGCCGGTGAGAATGCTGAAATTACGGTTAATGGATTAGCAATCACACGTTCATCTAACAAAATTGATGACGTGGTAGACGGTTTGTCTTTGGATATTACCAAAAAGACCGAGGTCGGCGAAGTAGTGAACGTCACAGTCACTGACGATAAAGATTTTGCTGAGCAGACTATTCGTGATTTTGTGACCGCATACAATGACTTTCTTGGTGAAATTGAAACGGCTATTGGTTTTGATGAGGAAAATGACGAGAAGGGCTCGCTTGCAAATGACTCTTTAGCCAAGTCAATTATTTCTCAGTTGCGGACTAATATTAGCAGTACCATCCCTGGCCTCACTGAAGGCGCATTTACTACGATAGCGTCAATCGGTATTCGTACCGAACTGGACGGCACTTTAAGTATTGATGACGAAGATTTTAGTGCCGCCATTGAAAGTAATTTCGAAGATATACAGCAGTTATTTGCGCCCCACAATTCTAGTAGTGCATCGGATATTAGTGTTAATAGCTTTGGTGATCAAACCATTGCCGGAAGCTACGACGTTACCATCACAACAACGCCTCGGAAAACAGTGTTTACCTCTGACACGGTTCCATCGTTTGATACGACCGGAAAAATTGATTTCTTCAACATCACCGTGAACGGTATTGAGTCAGGCACTCTGAATTTGCCCGCAGCTGATTATGGTAGTGGTAGCGCGATGGCGGCTGCCTTGCAAACCTTAATTAATAGCGACGAGACGCTTGCGGCTAATAATGCCAGCCTTGTGGTGACCTTTGATACTGACCATTTTAATTTCACTACTAATAAATACGGCGCAGGTTCTGGTATTTCTTTCAGCGGTCTTAGTGCTGATGCTGAGGCTGACCTCGGGTTATTGGCAGGTAGTATTAGCCAGTCCGGCCGTGATGTTTCTGGCGTGGTCAACGGGCAGGTGGCCTTTGGCTTAGGTGAAGTGTTATTGCCGCCGCTAGGCAGTGATGCGGAAGGTCTAACCTTGATTGTCGGTGAAAATGCTACCGGCGGCACTATTGATTTCTCTCGTGGTTTTGCCGGTGAAATGGATGCCCTAGTGAATGAATTTCTCTCTAGTACTGGTTTAATTGCCAATAAAGAGGCCACGTTAGTTCAGCGTCTCAGTGGCTTTACAACCGAACAAGAATCACTTGATCGTCGTATAGGCGCTTTCGAAGGGCGCTTAATTCAGCAGTTTATCGCCATGGAAAATATCCTTAACGGATTAAACTCTTCTGGTAGTTTCTTGGAGAATTTGATTAATACTTTACCGTTTACGGCGAGTAAGAACTAGTATTCTTTTATACATGACTTTAGTAGCCTCCGAGCACCTACTCGCGTGCAGATTGAAACTTCCAATGATGGTCGGACGTTTGAACGTGCAGGTTTCTACGATTTACTGGATGTCGGCGATCAAACTGTCGAGCTAAAACGCATTTGAATAAGGTGCCTCACTACTCGTGAGGCACCTTTTTTGCCATTTTTAATGGCACCGACAGAGATGTTTGGGCGGGTGTTTCCAAGGCCTTACCAATCGCCGAATCACCTTTGGTGCTAGCTACAGATTCTAAGTCGCTAGAGTGAAAAATCGAACTACAAGGTGTCGTCACTGACGGCATTTCGGTTCGTGCCCAAACCCTGGCCACATGCTGGGTTTTTTGTTCTATCTTATACACGGAAACCGTCAAAAGCGTCGTATTATTTAACCGAATCTATGGAATTGCGTACTTTGGAAGCTTTCGCTCAATAAGGCAAGTTACGGCAAAGCCTGCCGAAACTTGATATGCTTAGCAAGAGAACGGAGTAATGATAATGGCAGATTTACAAACACCCTATGGTGAGCAACTAGCAAAAGAGATCCAGCAAGTACCAGATGAATACTTGCCTGCGTTGCTGACCATCGTCCACAGCTTCAGGGAAAGTGTCAGCTTGCCTAGCGCCACAGAAAGCTTTGAGCAAGGCTGGAAGGAGGCAATGGCAGGTGATACCCACCCAATAGAAACCCTTTGGAACGGCATTGATACATAATGTCGCTCAATTACACCCCGGAATTTAAGCGAGCACTAAGAAAGCTCTCTCGTCGATACCGCTCTCTGCGTGGCGACCTTACACCGTTATTGATAGAGCTAGAAGCTGGAAAAACACCCGGCGATCAATTGCAGAGTGGTGGTCGGTATACTGCTTTTAAGGTACGAGTGAAAAACAGTGATAGCCTGAAAGGAAAGAGTGGGGGTTATCGGGTTATTTACTATCTCAAATCCTCAGATCAAACTGTTTTGACCACGCTTTATAGCAAGTCAGAGCAGTCGGATATTCCGGTGGAAGAGCTTCGGCGCATTATTGAAAAATATGAGGGTAGTGGAAGCTAAGTTCCGTACTGCATGTCACTTGCTTACGCCCGGAAGCACAATCTTAAGTTCTTCACCATTAAACACAATAACATCCCCCGACATTATCTTCTTACGCTTCTGAGTTTCAACCGCGCCATTCACTTGTACATGGCCGTCGTTAATCACTGACTTTGCTTCACCGCCGCTGCCGACAAGGCCTTCAAACTTTAATATCTTATAAAGTTCGACTGGCTCTTTTGTAATCTCAACGTCTCTCATTACTCTCTTATCTCTTGGCTATGCGGATTGAGGCGCTGATCCTAACAGTTGAGGCTTGGCATGACAATTGGCGTTACTGTCTCATCTCGGGCTTAGCAAGAGGGGAATCACCGTGAAGGCGCCTAAAGACGCCACTAATTAACAAATGATCAATGTTTTTGCCTTTCCATGCACAATCGACATAAACAGTCTTTGCATTGGCATAAACACTGCTATATTTATTATGGATTGTATTATAGATCGACGCATATGGCGGAAAGTTGGCGCATCGAGTGCCTGCATAAGCATCTGGTAAAAAGGTGAACAATGTTTGACGATAAAGTGATATTAATTACTGGTGGTACCGGCTCCTTTGGCAGGATGTATACCCGAACTCTACTGTCGCGTTATCGACCGAAAAAAATCATCATCTTCTCCCGTGATGAGCTTAAACAATTCGAAATGCAGCAAGTCTTTAACGACGAGCGTATGCGCTACTTTATTGGTGATGTGCGGGATAAAGAGCGCATCATGCAAGCCTGCAAAGGCGTTGATATCATTATTCATGCAGCGGCGCTCAAACAAGTACCGGCAGCAGAATATAACCCGACCGAATGTATCAAAACCAACATTCACGGTGCGGAAAATGTGATTCGAGCGTCCATCGAGAATGAGGTCAGCAAGGTCATCGCGCTATCAACTGACAAGGCGGCGTGCCCGGTAAACCTATACGGCGCCACTAAACTTGCCTCGGACAAACTGTTTGTTGCTGCCAATAATATGGCGGCGGGTGCCTCGGAATTTTCAGTGGTGCGCTATGGCAATGTGGTTGGCTCACGTGGTTCTGTCGTGCCGTTCTTCCAAAAAATTATTGATGACAAAAAAGACGAACTGCCAATTACCGATCCTGAGATGACACGCTTTTGGATTACTTTGCAGCAGGGCGTTGATTTTGTTATCAAAAACTTCGCGCGCATGAAAGGCGGTGAAATCTTTGTGCCGAAAATTCCCTCGGTCAGAATTATGGATCTTGCTGAATCCATCGCCCCTGGTGTGGCAACAAAAATCATTGGTATTCGCCCGGGTGAAAAAGTTCATGAAACTATGTGCCCGCAGGATGATTCGCATTTGACCTTAGAGTTTGATGACCATTTTGTCATCACCCCAACGATTAAACTCTATCGCTACGTGAATTTTGAAGTGAACAATCTTGGTGAGGAGGGGCACTCTGTACCGAAAGGTTTCACGTATAGCTCTGGCGATAACCCGCACTTTTTAAGTGTGGAGGAGATCCGAACATTACACGCAAACGCGGAGGTTTAATTCCTTACGGGCGCCAGCACTTAGGGCAGGAGGAAATCGATGCGGTGGTGGAGACCTTACAATCTGATTGGTTAACTCAGGGGCCAAAAGTCACGGAGTTTGAGCATAGCTTGGCGGAGCACTGTGGCTCGGAGCATGCGGTTGCCTTGAGTAACGGCACTGCGGCATTGCATGCTGCTTGCGTTGCCTTGGGCTTGCAGGCGGGGGATTACCTGTGGACCACACCTATCTCCTTTGTTGCCTCGGCTAACTGCGCGCTTTATTGCGGGGCTAAAGTTGATTTTGTCGACATAGACGCTAACACTCGCAATATGAGCGTGAGCTTATTAGCGGAGAAACTGCGTCAGGCGAAAAAACAGAACTGCTTACCGAAAATTATTGTCGCGGTACACTTTGCCGGTCAGCCCTGTGACATGTTAAGTATTCACACTTTGGCTTGTGAATATGGTGTACATCTAATAGAAGATGCTGCACATGCGATTGGTGGCAGCTATCATGGCCATGCCATTGGTAACACCGAATACAGTGATATCTGCACCTTTAGTTTTCACCCAGTGAAAACCATGACAACCGGCGAGGGCGGGGCAGCACTTTGCAATAGCGAAGTATTAGACCAGCGTATGCGCCAGTTTGCCTGCCATGGCATTACTCGGGATACCGAGGCCTTAGATTTCACACCTGACGGTGCTTGGTATTACGAGCAGCAAAGCTTAGGCATGAATTTTCGCTTAAGCGATTTACAGGCCGCGCTTGGTATTGTCCAGCTGGGGCGTTTGCCCGGGTTTGTCGAGAAGCGTCGTGAATTAGTGGCGCGCTATCATCAGTTATTGGCAGGCTTGCCACTGGTTTTACCGAGTGAACAAGAAAACGTCACAAGTGCTTGGCATTTGTATGTAATTGAATTAACCCGAGATGATGCCTCGTATCGTCAGAAAGTGTTTGATTTTTTACGAGCTAATAATATTGGTGTGAATGTGCATTATATCCCGATTCACCTACAGCCTTATTATCGTAATCAGGGCTTTGGTGTTGGGGACTTTCCCGTCGCAGAAACTTATTATAGAAGCTCCATCACCTTGCCGCTTTACCCTGATCTAAGTTTTGCTCAGCAAGATGAGGTAGTGAACGTGCTAATTGAGGCCTTGCAATGAGACTAGCGGTTATACCTGCGCGTGGCGGTAGTAAGCGTATTCCACGCAAAAATATTCGGCCATTTTTAGGTAAGCCTATTATTGCCTATTCTATCGAGGCCGCCATACAAAGCGGGTGCTTCGATAAGGTCATCGTATCGACGGACGATGAGGGAATAGCGGAGGTCGCGCGTGAGCTAGGCGCTGAGATCCCCTTTGTTCGCCCGGCTTCACTTTCCGATGATTATTGCGCCACCACCGATGTGATTAAACATGCTATTGAGTGGTATGAGCAGCAGGGGCAAAGCCCTGAACACGTGTGTTGCATCTACGCGACTGCGCCTTTTGTGAGTGCTGAGCGGATTCGTGAAGGCTGGGAAAAACTGCAGCAAAGTCCTGAGTTAAAATACGCTTTTTCAATTACTTCATTTGCTTTCCCTATTCAGCGTGCGGTGCAACTTGATGCCGAGCAGCGTGTCAGCATGTTTCAGCCAGAGCATTATTTAACACGTTCGCAGGATCTGCCTGAAGCGTTTCATGATGCCGGTCAGTTTTACTGGGGGACAAGTGAGGCTTTTAAAGAGAACGCCGCCTTTTTTAAACCTTGGTCTGCCGGTATTTATGTGCCTCGTGATTACGTGCAAGATATCGATACCGAAGAGGATTGGGGCGTTGCGGAGAGAAAGTTTAAAACCCTGATACTCGATCAGGCGACTGATACCTAAGTATGAATATTGTATTTCGCGCAGATGCCAGTGCGATGATTGGCAACGGCCATATGGTGCGTTGTTTAACTCTGGCAAGCAAATTACGACAACTCGGTCACGATTGTTGTTTTGTGATGTGTGCGGATGAAAATAACAGTCATCGTATGATTGAATGCTTAGACTTTGATTGCTTTTTATTGCCGTCTTGTGAGCTTACTGATATTGATCAACAATCTGATGCTGAAGCCACATTGGCGATGCTCTCTTCGCTTTCGCTGGCGGACTGCGTTGTGGTTGATCATTATCAAATATCGGCTATATGGCACATGCTGGTGAATGCAAAAATCGCTAATATCGTGGTGATCGACGACCTTTTTGATCGCGATCTCTATTGTCATTTATTGATTGATCAAACCTACCAGCGCCAAGCCGAGCAGTACCAGCCGCGATTAAAACGACAAGCGAAATTATGCCTCGGTACGGAATATGCTTTATTACGTGATGACTTTGCGACAATGCGCCCGCAAGCGCTAGCCCGACGCCAAGAGCCCTCAAAAATTAAAAGCGTGCTGTTAAGTATGGGCGGCACTGACAGTCAAAATGATACCTTAACGATAATCCAGTGGTTACTGCCGAATCTTGCAGCCATGGACCTGAACTTAACCGTTGTCTTGGCGGGGAATGCCCCACATCGCTTAACAGTAGAGGCCTATGTTAAAGGTCAGCCGTGTGTAAATTTACTGAGTAATGTTAAGGATATGGCAGGCCTTGTTTGTAATCATGACATTGCCATTGGTGCCATGGGTACGAGTACTTGGGAACGTTGTTGTTTGGGTTTGCCGACCATTGCTATTATTACCGCCGATAATCAGCGCGATATTGCGGTCACAGTAGCAGAGGCGGGGGCGGTATTATTGTTAGGGCACATGAGCGATTTAACTGAGGCATCTTTTAATGCTGAATTTAGTGCCTTAAGCGCTGATGTGCAGCGTTATCAAACTATGAGCGAGGCAGGGTTTGCTATTTGCGACGGCTCTGGGGCGGAGCGGTCAGCGGTGCAAATAGTTGATTTATTGCAAAAAAATAATACGATAGACACTAAGGAGGCGCCAGATGTCAGTGGATAAATTTATTATCGATGGGCGTGAAATCGGTTCGCAGCATGCGCCTTACATCGTTGCTGAAATGTCGGCCAATCATAATGGTCGTCTCGAGCAAGCATTTGCCATTTTAGAGGCCGCTAAAAAAGCCGGGGCAGATGCCATTAAAATACAAACCTATCGCGCCGATACACTTACAATTGATTGTGATAATGATGATTTTAAAATTCACTCCGGTCTATGGGAGGGGAAGACGCTTTATCAATTATACGAGTCTGCGTTTACGCCTTGGGAGTGGCATAAGCCTCTATTTGAGCGTGCAAGCGAGTTGGGCATTACCATGTTCAGCTCGCCATTTGATCGTAGTGCAGTCGATTTACTAGAAGACTTAAATGCTCCGGCCTACAAAATTGCCTCTTTTGAATTAGTCGATATTCCACTGATTGAGTACGTTGCCAGCACCGGTAAACCGCTCATTATGTCGACCGGGATGGCCAATCAGGATGAAATCGCCGAGGCGGTTGATGCCGCACGTGCCCACGGTTGTGAGCAACTATTATTATTACAGTGCGTCAGCGCTTATCCTGCGCGGCCAGAAGATTACAATCTGCGCACCATGGCCGATATACAGCAGCGTTTTGGGACGTCCGTGGGACTGTCTGACCATACGCTTAGCCCGACAACGGCACTGGCCGCAGTAGCGCTTGGGGCGGTGTTAATTGAAAAGCATTTTACGCTTGATCGCCAAGGTGGGGGGCCTGATGATAGCTTCTCTATGGAACCTGCGGACTTGGCACAACTTTGCGAGCAGAGTCGCACGGTTTGGCAGGCCTTGGGTAGTGCAAATTATCAGCGGCGCGCCAGTGAGCAGGACAATATGGTCTTTAGGCGCTCACTATATGTGGTTAAAGACCTTGCTCTAGGCGATGTGTTTAACGAAGAAAACCTTAAAAGTATTCGTCCCGGGTATGGCTTGGCTCCCAAGCATTACCCGGAAGTTATAGGTAAAACTGCGAACAAAGACATCAAAGCCGGAACCCGCTTTGATTGGTCGCTGATGAAACCATAAGTCATCGGCAACAAATAATAAGTCATAGGTAAGGGTATGAATGAAGCTGAATTAGCAAAATTACACAAAATGTGGGAGTCTTTTTACGAAAAAGCTTGGGCTTTTCGGAAAGGCTTTTTCGAAGATGAAATTGCTGAAGGCGAGCGCAACCCCTTACGCTTAATCCACTTGTTGGATCAGCGTGAGCGATTTTATACTACGCGCTTTGGTGGTGTAGGCAAAGAGGAGCTTGAGCTGACTAAGCGGAAAGATATCCCCGAGGGTAGAATTTCTAACATCGACTTTGATCCGAACGGTGAGTGGACGGTGAATGATTTTAGTCTGCTCCCGACCGGAGTTTCCGCCGTAGATAAAGGCGTTTTTTCGAGCAGTTATATTACGCATAGTAGCTACATGAAGTGCGATAAAATAGCCGTTTTGGCTGACTTGGTTATGCGTCATGAATTTGATGCTGTGATTGAGCTGGGCTCAGGCTATAGTCAAAACTTATTTAAATTGCATTATCAAGGCGGCCCTAAGATTCCGTATTACGGTGGCGAATATACCGAGAGCGGTACCGAGTGCGCCAAAATGCTAGGGGCTTTGCAAGAGGATATGTCGTTAACGAATTTTCGTTATGATTTCAATAATCCGGATTACAGTGCCATTGGCGAGCATGAAAATGTTTTGGTGTTTACTTGCCACGCGATTGAGCAGGTTCAAAATCTCTCCGCTGAAACACTTCCATCGATTGCAAAGATTGCTAAAAAAGTGACCTGTGTGCACTTTGAACCCTTTGGGTATCAACTTAAACAGCAGGTTAACGAGGTGGATAGAAACCACCAGAGTATGTTTGCTCAGCGTAACTGGAACCAAAATTTACTGAAATGCTTGTTAAATGCCCAGCGTAAAAAAGAAATAAATTTGAGTTTTATCGGTAAAAATATTATGGGCTCTTTTGATAGAGGGCTAAACCCGACTTCAATTGCCGTCTGGGATAACGACATCGCCGCTCAAGGACAGTTTAAACCCAATGCCTGACATCGATGCTACCCCACCCTATAAAGCAGCCGTGATTGGGCTTGGTGCCATCGGTTTGGGTTATGATATCGAGGAGGATAAGCATTCAGGGAAAATGCTGACGCATTGTCATGCATTTCATCGCCATACCGGATTTGAATTGAGTTTTGGTATTGACCCGATTGCAGAGAATAGAGAACTGCTTCGCAAGCATTATGGGTATTTGGCCTACGCTGATATCGCCGAAGTAAATTTGCCTCACGCGCAAGTGTATTCGCTTTGTGCTCCCACAGAATGTCATTACGATGTATTTAATACTTTAATTAAAAAACGTCCATTGGCGATTATTTGTGAAAAACCCTTGGCGACTAATATTGAGCAAGCGAAAGCGATGGTCGAGAGCGCCAAACTTTGTGGTACATCATTAGCGGTAAACTTCTTTCGTCGTTTTGAACCGGGCACAGTCCAGCTGCGGCGGCTTGTTCATCAAGGGGAGTTGGGTGGCTTAGTCAACGGCACGGTTTGGTACAAACGTGGGATTCTTAATAACGCTTCGCATTTTATTGACTTGCTGATTGACCTGTTTGGTATGCCTAAAGAGTGGGGTGTGGTAGGGCCAAGTAAGGCGGGGGACGATGGCCAGGAAAATTTTGCCTTACATTGGCAGGAAGGCAGCGTATATTTCCATGCTGTCGATGCGGTTGCGTATAACTTTTTTGAGATGCAGTTGGTGATGACGACTGCGATGGTGCAATATCACGGTGGTGGTGCACAGATATATATTCGCCGAACCAAAAGTCGTATGGACTTTTCCGCAAGGCAGTCCTTAGATACCGAAGGCGAGTACATCGAGAACGATTATTTTAATTATCAGTATTATGTCGCAGATCATGTCTATCGTCATTTACGATATGGCACGCCCTTACTCTCAAATGGAGAGACGGCGTTAAAATCATTAAAAATTGCCTGTGATATCCATGATCAACTTTATTGCTAAGGTTTAAACCATGACAAACGCTATGCCTCCAGCAGCTTCAACACTCGCCATGCTCGGCGGGGAAAAACACATTCGTTGGCAGGCGCCAGCCTACAATCCTATCGGTCAAGAAGAGGCCGTAGCGGTAAATGAGGTAATGCAAAGCGGTGTTTTATCTGGTTTTGTTGGCGCTTCGGGGGAGAAGTTTCTCGGCGGGCCAAAGGTGCAAGATTTTGAGGCGGCGATTGCTAAGTACTATGGCAGTCGCTACGCCATTAGTGTTAACTCGTTAACTTCGGGCTTGATTTGTGCCGTAGGAGCCTTAGATGTTGAGCCGGGCGATGAAATTATCGTCAGCCCCTGGACGATGTGTGCCAGCGCGACGGCGATTGTTTTTTGGGGCGCAATTCCGATTTTCGCCGATATCGAGCTGGATACCTTTAATATCGACCCCGTGGCGATTGCCGCTAAAATCACGCCGCGCACAAAGGCGATTATGGTGCCGAGTATTTTTGGCCTCCCTGCCAAGCTCGAAGCCATAGTTGAGTTAGCGCATGAACACGGTTTACGTGTTATCGAAGATGCTGCTCAAGCACCGGGCGTTAAGTTAAACGATAAATTTGTTGGTACTTTCGGAGATATTGGCGGGTTTAGCTTTAATTATCACAAGCATATTCATTGTGGTGAAGGCGGGGTATGTATTACTGATAGTGAATATTTAGCCCAGCGTATGCGCTTAATCCGCAATCATGCCGAGGCGGTGGTGGAAGATAAAGGCGTGACTTCGCTTGGTAATATGGTGGGCTTTAATTTTCGCTTAGGCGAGCTTGAAGCGGCGATTGCAGAGCAGCAAATGCACAAGCTTGATGGTTACGTCGCGCAGCGCTGGCAGCAAGGTGTAAAGCTAAATCGCCTGCTAGGTAAATTACCCGGCTTACACCCGCCAGCGCTTGAGCCAGATCAGATGCATGCGTTCTATATGTATGGCATGCGCATTGATGCGGAAGGCTTGCAGTCGGCAGGTTTGGCGGTGAATGATTTTGGCAGTTTAGGAAAAATACGTGATCTGCTGTGTGAGGCTTTGCGTGGTGAAGGGGTGCCGGGGGTGTGCTCACGTTATGTGAATGTGCACATGCTGCCGATGTATCAGAAAAAAATTGCATTTGGTACTCGGGGCTATCCGTGGCAGGCTCATGAAAATGGCCGTGCAGTGGATTATACTCGTGGTATCTGCCCGCAGGCGGAAGTGCTTAACGAGCAAAGCTATATTGGCTTGTCGTTATGTGAATACGCTTTTGATGATGTACACATTGATGATATTGCAGCTGCTTTTAAGAAGGTATGGAAAAGTTTGGATCAGCTCAGACCTAAGCCTTAAGACCCAAGCCCCAAGACTTTTTGTATCACAATAGAGAGGTGATTATGTCTGTTAGTTATTTATATCAAAGTGAGACTATTGGTGTTTGTGGCTTGTCATCTAGGGAGCTTTCTGGAAACTACCCGCAATGGTTTAATCACCCGGATGTATGTCGGTTTAATAGCCATGGGGCTTTTCCGAATACGCTTGAGCAATGCCAGGACTATGTGGCTAGTCTTAGCGGCTCACGTAGTACTTTGGTTTGGGCGGTGTATCATTTGGTTGATGGGGTTCATATCGGCAATATTAGCCTGCAGGGGATTGACTGGTTGAGCCGTAGTGCGGAGATTGCATTTTTATTTGGTGAGACGACTTACTGGGGTAAGGGCTATGCCTTTGATGCGGCACAATTGTTAATCGCGCACGGCTTTGATCACTTAAATTTACGGCGTGTTTATTGTGGTACAGCATCGGGTAATCAGGGCATGCGGCGCCTTGCGCAGAAGCTTGGCATGCAAGAGGAGGGCTGTAAGCGTGAAGCTTTGTATTTGCAGGGTGGCTACCAGGATATTATTGAGTTTGGCTTGTTAAGCTCTGATCTATAAAGCCTGACCCATAAAGTCTGACTTATAAATGCCTAATCCTAAAATTTTTGATCTCACTCCCCCTGACCTAAGCGATTATATTGCCTATCCTATTCTTATTGTGAGCCATGATGCTGGCGGTGCTTCGGTATTGGCGGCTTGGGTGGAGCGCCATCTGGATGTTGGTCAATGTGACTTTTTGTTGGAAGGGCCGGCGCTAAGGTACTTTTCGGGTTTGAAAATTGAGGATAGCCAGCGACACTCACGCACCTCCTTGGTACCGTCAGAGGTGTCACGGTTTGCTTGTGTGATTACAAGTACCAGTGGTGAGGATGTCTCCTTAGAGCGTGAGTATATTCAGCAGTGTCGTCTCTTGGCGGTCAAGGTGCTGAGTATGTTGGATCACTGGGTTAATTATGTACCACGTTTTTGTATCGACGGTCGCCTCTGTTGGCCTGACTTACTGATGGTCAATGATGTCTATGCACAGCAATTGCTTGTCGCTATACCCGGTGCGCCACCGTCATTGTTATTTGACAACTATTATCTCCAACAGCAAGTCGCTCAGGTTTTACAGTATAGAAAATCATCTGCACTTGAAAGCACGCAAATTTTGTCGCGACGTATTTTATATGTCAGTGAGCCTTCGACGGATTCTCGTTATAACGAATTTGAATTGCTGGAGCGATTTCTTAATTCGATTTTCAATTACGACTATTTTAATACGCAGCAATTACAGGTGAGGGTACGTTTACATCCCCGAGAAAAACTAGGAAAGTACGATGAATTAATGTTTCACACGTTCAGTGAGTATTCCATTAATTATTGTAAGAATGAGCTATATCATAGTCTTGCATGGTCAAATACGGTTGTTGGTGCGCAAACAACGCCAATGGTGATTGCATTGTATGCCGGAATTGAAGTATATTCCTGCCTGCCCGAAGTGGTCGAGAAAATGACACTTCCGTTTGATAAAATAAGACGTATATATTAGTTGATGTGACTAATAGCTCGATAGGTGCATTGTTGTGTTGCTAGTATTTCTTCAAAGTGTGCGCCTGTACCGAATGTACCTTTTAGCCACATAACTTATTGCAATATATACACACCCTTATTTCGAAAGTTAAGGCAGTTAAATAATAATAATAATGTGTTTGCATAAGGTCGATTTTTCGTTCGACAAGTATTTAAAATTTATGTAGATTTACGTGAAAACAAAGAACTTTTTCTCGCCACCTTGCGGTTTTACTAAAAAGAACATCCGCCGGCGTGGTCGTTGATGTCCATGGTTGTAAGAGTCTTAATACTGAAAAAAAGAACAAGTATAAAACGGTTTGACCAGAGTCTAAATACACCGGCGGGTGACCAATTTGGCTTAATGTTCGGCGCTAGCTAGAGCTTACTTAGCGCCAAAACCGGATAAGATGACAACTAGTGTTTTGCACTTTATACGACAGCAGCGACGGCGCCTATCCTTTAGGCCTTGTGATATCTATCCTAGGTCCTTATCTTAAGAGTAAGAATTTTCTTACGAGTCTTATTCTTCTCAAGAACTAGGTTCTTCTCAGTGCGGCAATTTTCAGAGCTAAAACGCAACGAAGGTTGTCGCTTGGCTCAGGCGAAAGTTGCCGCCTTGAGCTAAAACACGCATAATCCCGCCTTAAAATCAGCTATACATAGTATAAATCGTGTAAACAGTATAAAAGGCCGTTAGCGTAAGTAATGACAACAAAACCGTCCGTCCTCCCGCTGCTTCTTGCAGTCACAGCCGCACAGCGCCCCGAGATATTCCACTCCTTACAGGGCGAGGGGCCACACTTAGGTCGACCCAGCGTATTTGTTCGCTTCTCTGAGTGTAATTTGACCTGCCATTGGTGTGATACGCCTTATACTTGGAACTGGCAGGAACGCGGTCATGAGCATGAAAATCACAAGCGTTATGATAAAGCGCTGGAGCAGGTGACTTTAGATGTGGCGCAGCTGGCGGCTGAGATTCGCAGTTTTCCTTGCCAAAACTTAGTGCTTACGGGCGGCGAGCCGATGCTCCAACAAAAACGTATTGTGCCGGTTTTGGAGCAGCTTAGAGGCGAGACTGATGCGCCTTGGTATGTTGACCTTGAGACTAATGGCACGGTGCTACCGGCAGCCAGTTTTGATCGCTATGTGAGTTGTTATGTGGTGTCGCCTAAGTTAAGTAATGCGAAGGTTGATGAGCGGCAGCGTATCAAAGCTGAGGCGATGACTTGGTTTGCGAATTCGCCTAAAGCGTTCTTTAAATTTGTGGTGGGAGATGAGAGCGATTTAGTTGAGATTAAGGCCTTGGTTGAGCGCTTCAATATTCAGCAAGATAAAGTCTTTTTGCTGCCTAAAGCCTCAACGTTGGAAGAGCTGGAGGCAAATCAAGCGGTGGTGGCGAATATGAGTTTGCAAGCAGGCTATCGTTTTTCTGATCGTCTGCATTTACGGCTTTATGGGCGTAAACGAGGTTTCTGAGTTTCATTTTTTATACTCATTAAGAATAAGCCTGGCACGACTTTCGCTCAAATTCGCTGTCGATTTTCTTTACATCCTGAGTGTACTCACTCGTTGATTGTTAATAAAAACAGTATGTTAGCTGCTCGGTATGAAGTTTGCCTGTGCTTGGATGTTATAACTAAAATGCATATAAACAACCACACAAAGGCAAGGAGAAGAAATGAAAAAGTACCTATTGTTGGCATCATGCTTGGGGATGTTTGGAGTGAGTACGGCACAAGCCGTCACGATATCGTTTGACCGAGGTGAAGGGGAGTATTCAAGCACTAACCCTTATAACCCGGATCAGTCTTTCAATCAAAATATCTATACTGAAGGCGATTATCGTATTGAGGTTGGCCAAGGTAATAGTTTTGATTTTAGTGCAGGTGAAAACCAGACTTTTCATGATGACGGTTACTGGAATGAAGATAAAGACCTGTACGCTACGCTAACGTATGCTGGGGGATTGTTTGATTTGAGCTCATTCAATTTTAACCTTCTCCATGGCGCCACTTCTGTTGATGTGGTAACTAATTTAGGCTCTTTCTCGTTTGATGATGCGGGTTGGTTTGGTACCGCGGATGTGAATTTAACGGGCTTGGCTTGGGCGGCGTTTAGCCCTAATACGGGTGTGTTGTATTTGGATGATCTTGTTGTGACAGCTTCTGTTGCGCCAGTGCCGTTATCGCCATCTATTGCCTTTTTGGGTTTCGGCTTGGCTGGTATGGGTTTTGTTAGAAGAAAGCTTGCTAAGCGGGGATAGTGCTTGTTTAAAAGTTAGAGCTGGCTTGTTAAAAGCTAGCATTGGGTTGGCTGATGTCGCATGCGACCCTAGCCAATCTGATACTTACTGGTTTGTTGATCTAATGCGGCACTGAGGCATTTGATTAATTCCATTGCCGTTTGTACATCTACCACACGTTTACTGGTATTTTCCATCAACACTTGAACCTCTTCTGTCAGCTGGATAATTATTTGTGTTGATGCGCTTTGTTGGGTGCTGGATTCAACGATGTCGGAGGAGAGCTCTTGTACTGAGTTAAAACAGTTGATGAGTAAGTGAAGTAACTCTTCAGATTTTTTAGCGCTGTTAACCATCACCGAGGTGCTGCTATTAGCTTCGCCCATTTTAATAATATATTGCTGATTGAGTTTGAAATTTTTGTCGAGCTGCCGGGAGATGACTTCCGTAGTGCTTTGGGTTTTGAAGGATAATTGGCGAATTTCATCGGCCACGACGGCAAAGCCTCGACCGCTATCGCCAGCTCGTGCAGCTTCTACGGCGGCGTTTAATGCAAGTAAGTTGGTTTGGTCTGCAATGCTGCTGATACTGGCCACCATAGATATCATCTGACGGCTTTGGTTGTCAATCTCGTTAATTCCCTGTGTTAATTCATCCATTAACTGGAAGACTTTGTTGGTCTGCGAGATTAAATCTTCGATGACCTGTAAGCCTTTGTTAGTTTTCTCTTTGGAGGCAATTAAGGTCTCGGCGGTTGTAAGTGCTCGTTGAAATACCTGCTCGGTATCAGCAGCAATATCGAGGCTTGCGAGGGCGGCTTCGTTCGCCTTTTTTTGTGTCTCGGTACTGTCTGTACTGAGCGTTTGTAACTCTATACTAACGGAGGTGATTAGCGTGTTGAGCTGGTTAACAGAGGAGACTAGACGTGTTACAAGTGAGTAAACTTTCTCAATAAAAATATTAAAATAACTCGCTGTTTTACCTATCTCATCCTTGGTGTGAATGTTAACGCGTGCGGTTAAGTCGGCATCGCCTTCAGCGACGTTACCGATGGCTTTATTGAGTTGTAGAATAGGGCGCACGATCGAATAGTTAAAATAAAAGGCGATGATTACGGCAGTAAGAATGGACATTCCAGAGATTATTGCCGTCAGGTAAAAAGCACGATCTAAAGCACGGGTTAAGCTGAGCTGCATTTCGGTGTTTTCATTCTGTTTATTGACAATTAACGCGTCTATTTCGGTTTGTATCGCTTCAGCGACGGGTGCCAAATCGGTTTGATAAATGTAGGCGTCAGAGCGCCAGCTGTCGGCGGCATGCAGTTTTAGGGTTTTTTTTTGTAGTTCATCGTGCTGAGCTATATCGTCTTCGACTTCTTCTAATAATTCGAGTTGCTCATCATCTAAAGCTGAGGGGGCATCATGTATTTCTTGTAAGGCTTGTTTGGCGCCCGTTTGATAAAGAAGTACTTGATCTAATGATTTTGTATCACGAGTGGCGAGGTAAATATTCAGGTAACTGATACTCATCGCCCAGTTATAACGGAAATTCTGAAAAATGGTGATTGCGGTTGCGGGTGTGTCGTCGTTGAGTAGTAAAATGTCGGTGATTTTAGTTGTCACGTTGTAACTAACTGGGAGTAACTTTGTCGTGGCGTGAGCGATGGCGGGGTAGTTATCTAGCCAATTACTGGTTGTCTGGCTGATGCGTAACTGGTGGGAGTTAAATTGATTTATCAGCCGTGCAATGCCGTCGATTGTGTATTGATCGGAGCCCCCTAGAGATTCTAGCAGCCTTAAATTTTCTTGAACTTGTCGCTGGCTTTCCTGGAAAGATTTTTTGTCGTTTTGACGGTGTGCCAGGGTATAAAATGCAAGCGCGCTCAAACTTTTATTCACGGCTCCAGCCATAGCCATACTGCCAATCACCTTAGGTTGATTAACATTCATGACTTGGTGGACTTCACGCTGGATGGTATTTAAAAAAGTATAGGTAAATCCTACAATCACTATGATGAATACGAGTAGTAAGCTGTTCCCTAGAATGATTTTTGTTCGAATCCCCAGATGGGTGGAAATAAATTTCATAATCTATTTATGAGCGTGTAGTGCAGGTTCAGTTAAAAACGTTGAAAATATATAGTCTCGATCGGCAATGTTGATGTGGCAGCTCGCGCAGCGTTTCTTAACAGCCGTGTCACCGCCATTACCTTTAATGATGATTTTCCCGTTGATGTCTGTTTCAATATATTCCCAGTCGCCGCCTTGAGGGTAGAAACCGGGTTTACGTTTTATCATAAGGGTTAAGGTCGTAGGTTTTCCCGGGCGACCCTCGTTCGTGAGGTAATTCTCTTTCAGCATGACTGAGCCAACAGGATAGGTTTTATACTCTGGGTCGTATTCTTCGTCCTCGTCATCCGCTTCGATTTGTTTTAAATGTTCGTAAAAATTTCTTTTATAGGTTTTTAAACCGCTTGAAGTATAAATGACGACAAATTGGTTCCAATGTAGGCCTGACAGTTCAAACCCGGTTAGCCGTGACCAGCGAGTACGGTAGTTTACGCTGACTTCACTCACGTCTTTGGAGAGCGTGAAAGGCTGATATTCAAAGGGGTTAGTTACGTTGGTTTTATGAGGGCTCTCACCTGCATTTGAATCTGTCGAAGTGCCAAATCCTGTGAGTACTAAAAAGGCAAGGGCGGATAATTTTGGGAATGATTTACTGTCTACTAATGGTAGCACTAGCTTTCTCCTTACCTTTCTTGGTAACAGTTACGGTGCTGGATTGGCCGCTATTAATTGTGACTTTTATGAGGTCGTAACCTGGGAATAATACGGCTAGCTCTTTTACGTGGCTCCCGATATTGTCGAGAGTAAATGTATGTTTCGGATTTTTGTCTTTAAAATTAAGGATGCTATAACTAGCGGAGTTTATGTTGGCTACATAGGTGCGCATTTTAGGGTGAATTTTACAACCAATGCGTACAAGGGTGTCTTCTTTCCAGTTAAGGGGTATGTTGACCTTATGCCCCGGAGACATTAAACCGATATCAAATTGGACTTGATTGCGGGTGTCATTCGCATAGATGTTGTGGTCAACGCTGTCGGAATTGTCGAATACTAACTCACCTGTGGTGTCTGCTACGTTAATGGTTGATGTGAATTTTTTTGCGATCTGATCAATTTCGGCATTTTTGCCGCTAGCTTCGCTTTCGACTGCGTAAAAAATTCCGATTCTAGGTGGCCTTTTTAGAAAGGTTAGGTCGAGTGTTGCAGAGCCTGCTTGGGAGGCGCTTGAGAGCAGTGTTAATAGCGACCATATAGCTAATCGTGTAACGATTAGTCGGTATTTTTGCTTGTATATCATTTTTATTCATCCTAAATCGACGTGTTTTAATTAGGGGAGCGTTGGGCGCTCTACAATAATTGGGTCACTTAATGCACCTAGGTATGCAAGCAAGTCCATGATCTCGTTGGGGCTAAGGCCAAGAGGTTTTATTAGTTTGTCTTTGTTTTTAGCGAGTTTACCGCCACGGTCGTAAAATTCGATCACCTCTTGTAGTGATGCGATTGAGCCATCATGCATGTAGGGCGCGGTGAGGGTGACGTTACGTAAGCCCGGTGTTTTAAATGCGCCATTTAATGAGGTGTCACCGACGATTTCAGAGCGGCCTAGATCTTTGTCGCCTGTACCGATGTTATGAAAACTATTGTCAGTAAAATTGGCACCGTCATGGCACAGGGTGCAGCGAGCCTTTCCTTGGTATAAGTCGAGCCCCCGAATTGCCGCCGGACTCATGGCGCTTTTATCACCGGCAATGTATTGATCAAAAGGGGAGTTATCGGAAATTAGATTACGTTCAAATGCGGCGATGGCGCGGCCAACATCTTCACTGATGATTTTATCGGCGCCGTAAACCGCTTTGAATTGTTTTCGATAGTATGGAACTGCAGAAAGGCGTTTTAGCATTTTGGGCAAAGACATACCCATTTCGGCTTTTGACTGAATGGGGCCTAGCGCTTGCTCTTCAAGCGAGGCTGCACGGCCATCCCAAAAGAATACAACGTTCCATGCAAGGTTGTAGATGTGTGGTGTATTACGACCCAAGTCATCGCCTTGAGTCCCGATACCTTTGCGTAGGCCGTCGCCAAAACCGAGGTCGGGGTTGTGGCAAGTGGCGCAGCTTTGTTTTTTATTGGTGGATAGTCGTGTGTCAAAAAATAACATTTTACCTAGGGCTATTTCGCCGGCACTTGGTGGCTCGTCATCGGGGTATTCGATATCGTCTCTATCTGGCGTCCCTAAAGCTTCTTGAGTATGGCCAGCACTTGATAATACCCATGATAAAAACAGAAGTATGCTATATCTCATTAGGTGTGTTGTGCGGTTTGGGCGGGGAGAGCTATTAGGCATACTCGTTGGGCTCTTTTAAGCTGTATATATTTCACTGAGTATAGAAGTCATAGGTGTAACCGCTCATCTAAATGGTGAATATTTAGATTTTAGGCGAATAAATTTAAGCTCGCCATATAACCTGAGTAAAATAGTTGGTTACTTCCTTGTGTCGCTAGGAGGTTAGCGGACAGAGAAGCCGTCTTTAGGAAGTAAGCTATTTTAAGTGGCTTTAAGGTGCTCTTGCATGAAGCCCAAAGGCTCGATAAATCCGATTTGATTAAAAACGTAGGAGCCGAGATCCATAAAAGTTCGGTTGGTGAGAGTGAGGTATTCGGGGACAATTGTGTGGCCATGAAATACATGATCGATATTGCTGACACTTTTAATGCGTGAGCGATTTTCTTTGCTCATTGAGGTTTGTGAGCGCCCCCAAAGCATATTACTAAGCACTTGGTTTTTATTGATATCGGATGCTCGGGCGTCGCTTAGTAAGCGACGGATAATCCCCCAGTCACATTGGTCGGGCAGCTGCGCATGAATCAAGCCGACACGTTGTTGGTTTGGTAGAATGATCTCTATGGCTAAGGGTAATTGGCTAAAGGCGGTGTAATAGGGTTTTAGCATTTCTCGGCTGAGGGTTTGAGCCCAAGTTCCGCCGTAACCCATCCATGACTGCCAAATTGAATTAGATTGAGTTTCGTAAAACTCGATTAATGTGCGCTCATGGTTACCTTGTATAGCATGGAGCCAGGGTTGATTTAGCCACTCTAGCGCTTGGGTAGAATTGGGGCCACGATCGATTAAATCACCTAGGCAAAACAACCTGTCGGCGGTGGAATTAAAGTCGACTGCGGCCAGCTTGTTGTCCAGCAGTGAAAAATGGCCGTGAATATCCGAGCAAATATAATCTTTACCTTTTTGGTTTGCTTGGAATTGCAGGATCATTTTACACCACCTGTTTTTAAGCCAGAATTTTTAAACCAGAGTTTTTACGTCAACCTTTTTATTTAGGTAAGGGTCTTGATTGTCATGCCTAAGGCTTCAAGGTGCTCTTTTTGGCTGTGATCGCTGATCACGGCAACATGGGCAAGCTTGGGTTGTAAGTATAGCGCAGCTACACGCTGTAGATCCTCTCCTGTGGTTGCGAGAATTCGCTCGCGGTAGTCTTGCCGCACGTCGGCGGTTCGGCCATGCAGTTGGGAGTGGAAGCAACGTTTAGCCCGACCAGCAGGGGATTCAGACTTGTCGATACTGCTAACGATACCAAGAATGGCTTCTTCCAATTTAGTCGCTACTATCGGTGAGGATGATAACCAGTCAATGGCTTGGTCAAAATCGTTTAGCGTCTCATCTAAGCGAGGGTCGCGATACGAGTAAAAACGGAAAGCTGCGTTATTACTATCTTGTGAGGCACCACCGCCGTAAGCACCGCCGCGTTCTCGTATCGCGGTATGTAAAAACCCGTTGCGTAAATAATCACCTAGTACGGTTAACGCAGCGGAGTCGTCATGCGCCATTGATACTGTGGCGTAAGCTTTTGCGCAATAATTGACGGGGCTACTGCTGAGCCACGCGTCGTTAACTTTTATTGACGGCTTCGGCAATATCAGTTTACTTTGCAGGCTATCGGATGGGGCTTGCAGCAAAGCGCCTAGCTGTTGATTGAAGGTAGCAATATGATTGCTTTCAGCAATGAGTAAAATCTGTTTCTCACCACGAATAAGAGTGTGGTGTAAATCGCTGAAATGCTGAGCCAAGTTTTCAACGGCACTGACACCTTCGTCGTCACTGTTGAGGCGGTTATTGAGTGCCTTTGTGGACTGAATGCCTGCAAGGCCAGAGATGCGATGGCTTAAACTTGCGGCTGCAGAGATGCCTGCGCTCGCCGCCGTCATGGCAAGTGCATGTCCACTACGAGTGACGCTTTGCTCTTGGTGGTTAGCGATCTGTGCGATTAACTCTTGTAGGCGGCTATGTTCGTCAAAGCGTGCGCTACTAATAGTTTTATGCATTAATTCGCTGAGCGCTTGCTGGTTGCGGTTTAGCGCTTTCCCTGAAAATGTCAGGAAGTTGTTGGTCCGGTTACAGTCGTCAATGCTACCGCGAATACTGCTGAAGGCACCTAGGCCGCCGCACACGGAGGCTTGCTGACGCTGCATTTCGATGTAGGAGTCATCGCCTGCACCTAGCTCACAGACAAGGCTGCTATAGAGCGGCAAGAAGGGAAGTGAGTCTTCTGCGAGTTCAGGCATTTGGTAGATGACTTGTTGATATACCAAGCCGTTGGTGCCTGCTTGATACTGATGCAGGGGAACATTGTTGCTTGATGTGACATCTCCGTTGACGTGGGTATTTTCTTTTGGAACGTCTGCGAGGGTGACTTTAGGCAGAATGCTCTCATCGTCTTCCTGTGCTTGCCGTGCTTTCAGCGCTTTGGCTTGCGCAACAATGGCCTCGGATTGTTGGGGGCTTAATTGTTGTTTTATAGCGGCGAGTTTAGCGAGTTCTGCTTGTTCTGTGCGTGCGGCCAGTTCGCTGTCGGGAACCATGGTTAAGCGTACACAATGTTGGTTGTTAAGCAGGAGGTTTTTGATTTGGGTTTTGACAAACTCTGGGTCTTTAACGTCTTCACGCAGCTGCGCGAGTTCACCGTCGATATTGAGCAAGCCTATCGGGTCACCACGATGGGTGGCGTTGGTCAGGGCGGTTAATATTAGCTGTAAACCGTAAGGGTAGCTGTCGCCACCGACTTCGCGCTGGTGTAGTTCAAGTTGATGTACGGCGGCTTCTAGATCGTTTGCGGGGATGCCTTCGTCAGCGATTTTTTCTAGGGTTTGCCGAATTAGGGCTTCAACTTCGTCGGCGCTTTGTGTTTCACATCCCGCAAGTCCACAGCTAAAACTCAGCTCTTTTTGCGAGTCATCAAGCCCACAAAGTGGCGATGGCGCGCTGCCAAGCTCGGTGGTTTCCAGCGTATGCATTAAGGGGCAGGCGCTGTTGTCTAGCAAGACACTAGAGAGTAACTGAGCACGTAAGCTGTCGCGTAAATTAGTGCTATGGCCTAGCAGCCAAGCGAGCACGACATGTGTTTTAGGCTCGTTGTCACCGTCATTGTTCGGATAATACTCTTGCACGCGCACGGGGGCGTGGTAGCGTTTTTCATCTTCCACGGTGATGATGTGGTCGAGCGGCTCAAAATGCTTTAGCGCTTGCGCTTCAAATTTTGTCTGATGTTCGGCGGCGCTAATATCGCCGTAGGTCATAAATATAGCGTTGCTTGGGTGGTAGTGGGTGCGATAAAAACTGAGCAGTTGCTCGTAGGTAAGGTCAGGGATGCTCTCGGGGTCGCCGCCGCTATTGTGGTGGTAGGTGGTGGTGGGGTATAGGTATTTGCATAAGCTCTGCCACAACTGTG
The DNA here is from genome assembly GCA_002746115.1 of Alteromonadaceae bacterium. Taxonomy (GTDB): domain Bacteria; phylum Pseudomonadota; class Gammaproteobacteria; order Pseudomonadales; family Cellvibrionaceae. Next base: position 18,248 of record NVXL01000016.1, on the reverse strand, counting down.
CAGGCACTGAACTCATGGCGCCTTTCATTTCATTGTAAACAACGCCTTTGTATTCCAGCGCGGAGTCGCTGTTGTCGTGCTCTTTAAATTCTAATCGGTGGCCTTCTTGGGCAAAATCTAATTCGTCTAGGCGGGAGAAAAACACGGCGTCGAGGTAGACGTCGGTTAGGTTACTAAAATCTTTGCGGTTCATGCTGGCAAAGGGGTAAGCCGTCCAATCGGAGCTGGTGAACGCGTTCATAAATGTATTCAATGAGCGCCGGGTCATCATAAAGAACGGATCGCGCACGGGGTACTTTTTACTGCCGCACAAAGCGGTATGTTCCAATATGTGCGCCACGCCCCTAGAGTCATGCGGGACGGTGCGTAGGGCAACGAGGAATACATTTTCGGTATCGCCACTGTCGCTCGCGGGGCTTAAATGGATGTGTTGAGATCCGGTAGCCGTATGTTGATATTCTTCGATATCGATGTTGAGTGAATCGACATGCTGGCGGCGTAGTAGTTTGAAGCTTGGGTGTGCCTCGCTCGCTGTTGTATTGGTGTTCAAATCGGACATGGATTCCTCAATTTTGAAGGCTACTCGCACAAATATGTCGGGGTGCGATGTGAATGGGGTCTGCGCTATGGTGTCAAGGTATGAATATATCTTGAAAGCTTAGCTTATGTCGGTTGTTTTGACGTAAATCCGCCTGAGAATCAATATTTGTGCTTATGCTTGCGTCTTGAGGTCTTTAAGTAAGGTATCTTTTGCGCGGTTAATATGAGAGGCAAGATAGTCGTTACCGCCGCGATCGGGGTGGAGTTTTTGGATAAGTCGTTTATGTGCTTTGGTGATGGTAGCTTTGTCTGGTTGGCCGCTAAGGCCAAGCACTTGTAGTGCTTCTTCGTGGCCGAGTTTATCTTGCTGTTGTGGTGGCGGTGAGGTGTTTTGAGTTTTGTCGTTATTTGTATGTTGCTGGCCTTTGCCTGCTTTGTTTGTCTTACCCTTGATGTTTTGCCAGAAACGCAATAGTGGCAAGGCGCTCATAGCCGTTCGGAAACCAAATCTTCCAAAGGTAAATAAGCCTGCAACAATGGCGCCGACCCAGTGCATCTTACCTAGCACTACTGCAACGAACACGCTGAGCACGACGGCAATACTTAACCACATTAATAATAACGTTGCGCGCTGCTTAGGCGGCAGCTTTTTGAGTCTATGCCAAGCCCAAAAAAGCGTAAAAGTGACAATAATAGCGGCGAGTAAGCGAATATGCATAAGTTAGAAAGTCTTAACCCGTCCGCTCTAATTTAAGATTAATGCCGATATTTTTGCAATAGCTAATATCTTGCTCAAGTGCTGACTGAGTCATTGGGTGCTGTTTTAGCCAGTCGTGATTAACACGTAAGGTGAAGCTGCCGTTGTGCTCGCTTAGCTCGGGCATTGGCGTAATATTTTCACGTCGTCGGTGCAGCGCAACGGCAATGCGTAAGCACACAATTAGCGGTGTAAAGGCTAGAATAGCGGCTGTATCCATTCCTTCGAATCGAGACATGGAGAGTTTCTTTCGGTGCGAGCGTACTAAGTTTGCGAGAATGTATTGCTCGTAGCGACCGAAGCCCGCTAGGTCACTATGGCGAAGGAGGTAGTAGCCATGATGGTGGGAGCCTGAGTGTGAAATGCCGAGGCCAATTTCGTGAAGTTGTGCGGCCCACTTGAGCATACGGCGACGGGATACGCCCGGTAGTTTATTGGAGCCTTTGGTTTTTGACCAGAAATGCAATGCGCTCTTTTTGACGCGATTGGCTTGTTCTGTGTCGATTTTATGTTGGCTGAGTAAACCTTTAATGGTGGTCTCACGCATATCGTGGTCGCTGATACGGCCAAGGGTGTCGTATATCAAGCCTTCTTTTAAGGTGGCGTCGGCAATATGGATTTTTTCCAAACCGAGTTCATCAAAAATTGCCTGTAAAATTACCATGCCTGCCGGGAGTACTTGGCGGCGTAATTCGGGTAAGTCGCAAGCGGGTAAGCAGCCGCGACGTGTGCAGGTATCAACCAAATCGTTTAAGCCTTGTTTGCTGATAACTGCGCCACCGTCACGGCCTTTAAGTAATTCTGCAATGGCTTTAACTGTGCCTGAGGTGCCATAAACCAGTTCCCAGCCCATGGTGGTGGTGTTTTTTTGTATTTCATCCAACTCGGTGCAGGCCGCGACATAGGCGCGGTGAACCGCGTTAGCGGTAATGTGATTGTTGTCTGGCAAGAAGCGTTTGGTGAACGATACACAACCTAAGGGCAAGCTTTCGAGCATGCGAGGCGAGTAGCCGCGACCAATAATAAACTCTGTGCTACCGCCGCCGATATCGATAACTAAGCGCTGGTTGTTGCCGTTACTAATGGTGTTAGCAACACCGGCATAAACAAGGCGAGCTTCCTCAAAACCTGAGATAATTTGAACCGGAACACCAAGCGTTTTTTGAATGGCTGCTAGAAAAGTTGTGGTGTTACGTGCTGCGCGAAGGGTTTTTGTTCCGACAACACGTATCTGTGCTTTGGGAATATCTCGCAGCCGTTCAGCAAAACGATGTAAACAGTCGGTAGCTCGAGTTTGGGTATCCTCATCAATTTCACCATTTGCTGTTATACCACGAGCGATTTGCACCATCTCTTTCTCGCGATCGATGACTTCAATATTGTCTTCGTTCAGCCGTACAATAATCATGTGAAAACTGTTCGAGCCTAAATCAATGGCGGCAAAATAGGGCGATTCAAAGCCTGCAAGAACGTGGGTGTTATCCGTGCTTTGAGCGGGTGACGTGCTATCTAAATTAGGCATTTTTTGATTTCAGGTAACGGTGAATACGGCTGACATTATGCCAATGCCACCTGTCTTTGCAAGCACTAGAGCGATAGAATATACTGCCTTGCCTTAATTGTAGGCGATAAACTCAGGCGGGCAGTGGCTATAATGGCAGAGAACCAAAGGCAGGCATACGGCCTCACTATTTTAAAAAATAACCACGCGGAAGTACGACGCTTACGTAAGCAAACCGGTTTGCCTAGTATACATGGTAATAAATTTTGGAAGTCCACGTACCTGTTAATGGATTATCTGCACGAGTATCCGCCGAAGGCGGGTGCCAGGGTGCTAGAAATTGGCTGTGGCTGGGGGCTTGGCGGTATTTTCTGCGCTAAGGCGTTTAATTCACAGGTCACCGCTTTAGATGCCGATGAGAAAGTCTTCCCGTATTTACAGCTGCACGCTGAACTTAATGGTGTGTCGGTTGAAACCTGGAAGTGCCGCTACGAGCGGGTGCGTAAAATCGACTTGAAAGCGTTTGATGTGGTGATTGCCGCGGATGTTTGCTTTTGGGATTCGATGGTGAACCCTTTGTATAATTTGGTTCGTCGTGCGCATCAAGCTGGGGATATTCGTGTTGTTATGAGTGACCCTGGGCGTTCGACCTTTAGGCAAATGGCGGGTCGTTGCGAGGAAAGTATGGATGCCGAGTACAATAGTTGGTATGCGCCCGAGCCGAATTCAGCCACAGGGGTTGTGCTTGAGTTGCGTGTATAGTTTGGAGTTGCTTTTCGTCAAGCCTATCATGAGCAAAATAGTTTAGTATGTGAATCGTTGATTTATGTGTCGCGTAAGAGGTCACGTAACAGATTGAAGTAACAATTTTATTGAGGTTTTTATGTTTGATCGAGTGCCAGCGAAAGGGGTAATGCCTACGCCAGAACAGGCTCTACCTGGGCGAGAGCAAAGTATCGTCACTGCGGAGTCACACTTTGTTAATGGCGCCGCACTCAAGCCGCCGTTTGCTGCAAACCTAAAACAAGTATTGTTTGGTATGGGCTGCTTTTGGGGCGCTGAGCGTAAATTTTGGCAGCTCGATGGCGTTGCTGTTACCGCTGTGGGTTATGTGGCAGGTTATACGCCAAACCCGACGTATGAAGAGGTTTGTTCGGGGCGTACCGGTCACAATGAGGTCGTATTGGTGATGTATAACCCAAAACAAATATCCTTGGATGAGTTGCTCGTCATCTTTTGGGAGTCTCATAGCCCAGTGCAAGGCATGCGCCAAGGTAATGATACGGGCACGCAGTATCGTTCTGGTATTTACCTTGATAATGATCAAGACGCCGATATCGCTCGCGAATCCTTATTGTTGTATCAAACTCGCCTCAACAATGCTGCTATCAGTTCTATCACCACTGAAATCCTGATGCATACGCCTTTTTATTATGCGGAAGCCTACCATCAGCAATATTTAGCTAAAAACCCCCAAGGTTATTGTGGTCTTGGCGGCACGGGTGTGCGCTACTTTGAGTAAAGTGTCTAGCACAGCATCACGCACAGACCGAAACGCGGCTCCAGCTTTGCGCTTAGATAATTTGTATTGCGAGCGTGACGATCGTGTGTTGTTTTCGGGGCTTAGCGCCGATATCTATTGCGGTGATACTGTTCAAATTGTTGGGCCAAATGGGGCAGGTAAAACCAGCCTGATCGGTCTTATCACCGGTACCGGTATTCTGGATGAAGGCGAGATTCATTGGCAGGGTAAGCCTGCACGCGGCTATCATTTTTATTCCAACCTACTTTATCTGGGTCATGCGCCTGGGGTGAATATCTCTTTAACGCCACTTGAAAACCTGCGCTGGTATTTTGGTCTGAATGGCGTCAAGTCTGAAAATGGCTCTGGTATTCTGAGTGATGGTAAATTGCTCGAAGCGCTTGCAACCGTTGGCCTTGAAGATTACGACGATGTGCAGTGTGCCCACATGTCTGCCGGTCAGCAACGTCGTGTGGCTTTGGCGCGCTTGTACTTGTCACAAGCCCCATTGTGGATTTTGGATGAACCTTACACAGCGATTGATACAGCCGGAGTGGCGGCTTTAGAGGCGCGTTTTCAAGAACATGTGCAAAGCGGTGGAATTATTATTCTCACAAGCCATCAAAGCCCTAAACTAAACCCTTTAAAAATGATCGATTTAGCGAATTACCAGGACTCTGAGTTTGGCAAAGCCGAGACGACTCTGGAAGCTGGAGCTGACGAATGATTGAGTTACCTGGGCTTGGTACCGTATTTGGCCGTACCTTTCAGCGTGAATTTATCATGGGCTTTCGTAATCGCGGGGATTTAGCCAACCCGGTTATCTTCTTTTTGTGCATTGCGATATTTGTGCCCTTAGGTGTAAGTCCAGACGGTAAGGTCTTGGCCGTGTTGGCACCGGGGATTATTTGGATTGTAGCTTTGTTAGCGACTTTGTTATCACTGGATCGTCTTTTTCAAAGCGATTTTGATGATGGGTGCTTGCAACAGGTGATGGTGAGTGGTCAGCCTTTGTACTGGATTGTGATGGCTAAAGTCTTAGTGCACTGGTTAATTACCGGCTTACCCTTGACCTTATTATCCCCAGTGTTAGGTTTGATGATGTCTTTACCGGCTGAGGGTTATTGGCCAATGTTGGTCTCGCTGCTACTTGGCACCGGCTCACTCAGTTTAATAGGTGCTATTGGAGCAGCCTTGACGGTAGCTTTACGTCGTGGCGGCCTGTTACTATCGCTCATTATTATGCCGCTCTATGTACCGGTATTGATTTTTGGCTCTGCGGTGATTCGCAATGCCATTGAGGGCTTTGCAGTTGGTGGACAAATAGCCGTATTGGCCGCTTTTTTAGTTTTGTCTCTATTGCTGGCACCGCTGGCTGCAGCGGGGGCTTTGCGTATTGGTGTTCAGGCTTAACCTGAGAACGCCTAGCTTATTTTCCGATGAACACATCTAGGTAGTGTAAGTAACGAATGCTTAAGTTTTGTAATTTTGTAAATATAAAGAGGAACATGCTGTGAATTGGCAATGGTTTTATCAGCTTGGTAGCCCTAAATGGTTTTATCAAAAAACTCACTATTGGCAACATTGGTTGGGCGCGTTTGCGTTAATGATGTTAGTGGTGGGAGCCATTTGGGGCTTAGCGTTTACTCCAATGGATTATAAACAAGGCAATAGTTTTCGTATTATTTATGTGCATGTACCGGCTTCGGCTGTGTCGCTTGCAGGTTTTTATATCATGGCTTTGGCTGGAGCTGCCGGGTTAATTTGGCGGGTTAAACTTCAGTACACCGTCATGAGTGTGGCCGCGCCTATTGGTGCTATTTTGACCTTTTTAAGCTTGGTGACCGGTGCTATCTGGGGCAAGCCGACTTGGGGCACCTATTGGCAGTGGGATGCGCGCATTACATTTACTACGGTACAGTTCTTTTTGTATTTGGGGATTATTGCACTGCAGCAAGCCTATCGAAACCAAAACACGGCCGATAGAGCCTGTGCGATGCTGGCCTTGGTGGGCACTGTGAATATCCCTATTATTTATAAGTCCGTTGATTGGTGGTACACACTGCATCAGCCTGCGACGCTAAAATTAACTGAAAAATCCTCTATCGCCCCTGAAATGGCCTACCCATTAATTTGGATGATTTTAGCTTATTACATCTGCTACGTCTGGTTGTTAATTAGCCATACTAATGCCGCGAGCTTACGGCGAGAGCGCAAATCTAGCTGGGTACAAGCCTTATTTTCTGACCGTAACGCGACAAAGGTAACTTGAGCATGGAATTAAGCTTACAATTTGACTCTTGGCAGGCCTTTTTTACCATGCAAGGCCACGGGGTTTATGTTTTTGCTTGCTACGCGATTACCGTAGCGAGCTTTGCCTTACTGATTTCTTTGCCTCGATGGGGGCGCAAGCGCTTGATTAAGTCTATTCGCGCCGGAGCGCGGCGGCCACAACACTGAGAAACGAATGAAACTCTATTCCCACTTAAATACAGCTTTCCAGCTAAATACAGCTTCCAAGCTAAACACAACTTTCCAATTAAATATAGAAGGTCCGCTAAACGCAGCGGCAACCAACGGAGCCGATCATGCACCCGCTTAGAAAGCAGCGATTAATCACTGTGATTTTCATTGTCATTGCTAGTAGTGCGCTAGTTGGACTCGTACTCTACGCCTTGAGTGAAAACCTCAATCATTTTTACCCGCCAACCAAGATCGTCTCTGGCGAAGCGCCTGTCGGTAAAACGATTCGGGCTGGAGGCTGTGTCGTACCTGGATCTGTAAAGCGCGACGGTAAAACACTGGTGGTACGTTTTGACCTGACCGGCGGCACCGCTCGCTTTAGTGTCGACTTTGAGGGGATTTTACCAGACCTATTTGGTGAAGGTGAAGCGGCCGTAGTGATTGGCCAGCTCGAATCAGACGGCGTGTTTAAAGCCACAGAAGTGTTGGCTAAGCATGATGAGAACTACATGCCGCCAGAAGTTGACGACGCGCTCAATGCTGACAACGACGGCTCCGAGCATCAGAGAACGTGCGAGGCATTAGATTATGCTTCCTGAATACGGTCAATTAGCGCTTATTTTTGCGCTGTGCTTGGCGACCTGTCTATCGGTGATACCCCTAGTTGGGAGCTTTACCGGGCGTGTGGTCTGGATGTCAATGTCGCGACCCTTAGTTACGGGCTTGTTTATCTTCGTGGCGATCGCGATGGGTATTTTAGCCTATTCTTTTTATACCGATGATTTCTCGGTCTCCTACGTTGCCAATCATTCTAATATACTCCTCCCCAAAGCTTATAAGCTGAGTGCGGTTTGGGGCGGGCATGAAGGCTCGGTATTGTTGTGGGTTTTTATGCTGACGGGCTGGGCCTTTGCGGTATCGCTATCGAGTAAAAACTTGCCAATCGATATGCTTGCTCAGGTGCTCTCGGTGATGGGTATCATCACTGTCGGCTTTTTGCTGTTTATTTTATTGACCTCTAACCCTTTCGATCGCATGTTACCTAACGTGCCTCTCGACGGCTCTGATCTTAATCCCTTGCTGCAAGACTTTGGCATGATTATTCATCCGCCGATGTTATACATGGGCTATGTTGGCTCTTCAGTGACTTTTGCTTTTGCTATTGCTGCCCTAATGTCTGGGCGCTTTGATAGCGCTTGGGCACGCTGGTCGCGACCATGGACCAATTTAGCTTGGTGCTTTTTGACTGTTGGCATTGCCTTAGGGAGTTGGTGGGCTTATTACGAGCTTGGATGGGGCGGATGGTGGTTTTGGGATCCTGTAGAAAATGCCTCGTTTATGCCTTGGATCGTATCTACGGCTTTGGTGCATTCTTTAGCGATGTCTGAAAAGCGTGGGGTGTTTAAAAACTGGACCTTGTTACTCGCGATTTTTACCTTCTCATTGAGCTTGTTAGGGACATTTTTAGTGCGCTCAGGGGTGCTGACTTCCGTACATGCTTTTGCCACTGATCCCGAGCGAGGCGTCTTTATTTTAGGCTTTCTATTTGTCGTCGTTGCGGGCTCGTTAACCTTGTTTGCGGCACGTGCACATGTGGTTAAAAGTGTACCGCTGTTTACGCTGTTCTCACGAGAAGCGTTTTTGCTGGCGAACTCGATTATCTTGGTGATTACCGCTAGTGTGATTTTATTGGGTACGCTTTACCCGATATTTTCAGATGCGCTTAACGCCGGTAAAATCTCGGTCGGACCGCCGTATTTTAATTTCTTTTTCACCAAAACAATGGGTCTTATTGCGGCGTTAATGGGCTTGGGGATTATGATGAATTGGAAGACAACCGATTTCGCAAAAATCCGCCGATGGCAGGCCATACCCTTGTTGTTCAGCGTCGCTCTTGGCGTTGTGCTGCCGGCTTTTATTTCGGATGAATATTCCGTAGGTGCTGCAATTAGCATTACCTTAGGGAGTTGGGTGTTTTTAGCGGTGTTCTCTGATATTAAGCGCAAGGCGCAAAATACGGACTCTCTAGTGCGAGCGATGTTTCGCTTGAATGCCAGCTACTATGGAATGGTGATTGCGCACCTAGGTTTTGGTTTGTCTTTACTAGGGGCAAGCCTAACGACGATATACACCCTTGAGCGAGATGTACGCTTGACCGTTGGTCAGTCAGTAGATATTGGCAAATACAATTATGAACTTGCCGACGTGCGTAAAGAGCGCGGGCAGAATTATAGTGCCGACGTAGGTGAGATAATTGTCACCCGTAACGGTGAACTTGTAAGCGTATTAACACCCGAAAAGCGTAAGTATTTTTCCGGTGGTAATATCATGACGGAGGCTGCCATTGATGCGGGCTTTACGCGCGATATTTTTGTTGCTTTAGGCGACAAACTTTCCAATACCGATTGGGCCGTGCGCATCCATTATAAGCCGTTTATTCGTTGGATCTGGTTAGGCGCTATCTTTATGGCTTTGGGGGGCGTCATTGCGATTACGGATAAACGTTATAAATTAGCACGCCGCCGTGACCAAGCCTTAGTGATTAAACATAATGGCGATTCGGAGACGCAGTCTAGTGGCGATATGGTTGAAGGGGAGGCCGTACAGTAATGGTTCGTATTAAACTATTCTTACCGCTTATTATTTTTATCGTACTTGCGGCGTTTCTATGGGTTTCTCTGGGGAAAAACCCTAGGGACTTACCGTCTGTATTAGTCGATAAGCCCTTACCTAGCTTTGACTTGCCGAACTTACTTGAGCCGGGAAAAAATGTTAAATCTGATGATTTAATCGGCCAACCTTTTTTGTTGAATGTTTGGGCGACCTGGTGTTTTGCCTGTTTGCAGGAGCACCCTTTTTTGCTAAAACTCTCCGAGCAAGGCGTTAAAATTGTGGGCATTGATTACAAAGATGAACCCGAAAAAGGGCGAGGGTGGCTTGAACAATACGACAACCCTTACAGCGTCGTCGTTAACGACGAGGCGGGTCGACTAGGGCTTGATCTTGGTGTTTACGGCGCGCCCGAGACCTTTGTGATTGGCAGTGACGGCCACATTAAACTTCGCCATGCAGGCGTCGTTACGGAAGAGGTTTGGCGCTTACAAATTGCGCCACTGATGAAGTAACGCGTAACTATGGCATTTGCGATCAAAATACTTTTGGTGATAACGGCGGCGCATTATGCGTCGTTTTTCGTTTTGTCGCGCCTCGTCGGTTACGAAAAAGAGCTTAAACAATACGTCATAAATACCGCGATTATCATTGGCGTGTCGGTCATTACTCGGCAGGTGTTACTGTCTTATTTGGCGGCAGGTGTTCTCTGTTTTGTTCAAAATAAACGTTCGGATCCTAGCACTAAAATTGCCTTCTTTTTTGGCATGGCGTTTATTGTCGGCTATACCAAAGGATTTTATATTCGGGTTGGCGGCAACCTAGGAGGGCTCTCGCATTCACGGATACTGGTTCTCGTCTTATTACTCCCCTTGTTATTAAGCGGGCGCCCGGATAAATCCATTAGCAAGTTTAATACAATCGATAAGTTCGCCTTAGCGTACTTTGCTTGGGTGGCTTTGCTCAATGTTCGTCAGCCCTCTATTACAAGTTTATTGCGCACCGATCTATGGCTCTATATTGATCACGTGGTGGTGTATATCGTAATACGCCGCTACGCTGATAATTATGGTTTGTTGCTGGCTTCGGTCACTTACGCCTTGCTCGCTCAGGCGGTGTTGGGGGTGGGCGAGGCCTTAATGAGTTGGCATATTTATCCAAGTTTTGAGAAAATGGCTGGTTATGTCGCGCCCTCGGGGGGGCAGTATAAGGTGCGCTATTTGTTTTTACGTGCACAGGCGTCTTTGTTAAACCCTTTGATTTTTGCACTTTTTGCCAATATGTCGTTTTTAACCACAATGATTTACATATTAAAAGTTGGCATTGTACCGGCTAAAACCTACACAAAGCTGTTTGCCTTTGGTGCGGTGTTTATGGCTTTTCTTGGTACCGCAGCCACAGGCTCACGTGCGGGGATGGCTGGAAACGTTTTGATCTTACTTATTTCCGGCGTTTTGATCTGGGCGATGCGCCGAGAAAAAGACCCAAAAGCACTCTTATTGACTGGTGTAGTTTTCTGTCTTGGCGCCGTGGTGATCTTTGGACAGGATTTTTTAACAGAAAACTTTGAATACCGCATGCGGCTTTTAGATGTCGGTAGCGGCGTTATTATGACCCAGCCCATATTTGGTGATTTGGCCTTTCGTAAAAACCCGATGATGCAAACCTTGGAGCTGGGGGAGGGGATTATTGATGTGGTCAATACATATTTGAGTATTGCGCTTAGTCACGGATTACCGGCCTTGATATTCTTTGTTGGGGCACTTGGAACGGTGTTTAACCGTCTCTATAACAGCCTCCGGCTTATTGACGGCAATATGATGGCCTTTGGCATTTTTGCGTTCTCTTCTTTGTTGGTTTTAGCATTTAACCTAGCTACAACGAGTGCCTTTGGCTGGACTTATCCTTGGATGTGGATTTGTGTGGCATTTGGTTCTAATATTGTCGCACGTACTGAAGCGCTCGAACGGGCGAAAAAACCAAAAGCCAGCCCCTTTGGGGACGCTTCTTAAAATATTATTGAGTCAAGCTTTAGTTGTACTGATATAATTCGGCGCAATTGTCAGTCGTGTGTTTTGTGCACTCGAATGTCCCCCTATTTCCCCCTCCCCTTCCCCTTAATTGGGCGGGGAGGCTTGTTACCCGAGAGGTCTACCCATGAATACACGATGGACGAGAAGAGCATTCCTGGTTCGCATTGCACAGACGCTTAGTCTAGGTTTACCTAGCTTAGGGCTGCTGAATGCACTGGCTTCACGCATGAGTACAAAAGGACGCGTCAATACTGTAAAGGTGTTGCATGAAGAAGACTGCATTATTGTAGATGGCTGGGTATTTAATGCTTCGGACTTTAGCAAAAAAACGCCAGACGCAACGGAGGCTAAGGTCTAATGTTGTACGATTTTGATACTGATTTGGATAAACTCCTGTCTGAGTATGATTACTGCGTTTGTGGCTCCGGCCCTTCGGGCATGAGTGTTGCTACGACCCTAGTAAACGCAGGCAAGAAGGTGATTATATTAGAGGGCGGTGGCAAGCAGTACTCGGACCGCTCGCAAAGCTTGTATGAGTCCAAATCCAGTGTTGCAGGCTTTAACGGTTACTATAGTTTGACCGGCACACGGGCACGTTACCTTGGGGGCACATCTAATTTTTGGTCCGGTCGTTGTAAGCCATTTTTAGAGTATGAATTTAGCCGCTCTCCTGGTGGGGATTTACCCGGTTGGCCGATCACCTTTAAGGATATGAACGATTACCTTGAACCGGCGATGCGTATTGTCGACCTTGACCCCGAAAAAGGCTTTACCGACCCTTACGATGCACGCCTCAGCACAGACAATATTGAGCCTGATGTTTTTCAGCCTAGCCCTCCCACGCGCTTTGCTCAAAAATATCAAGATTTTATGGAGAACAACCCAGGTGTTCATACCTTTGTGAATGCTAACGTGACGGAGCTTGAGGTTGGGGAAAAAGGCCGTATTTCGGCTGTGACGGTTAAAAGTTATGACGGTCAGGTGGCGAGCGTTAAAGCAAAGCACTTTATTTTGGCGATGGGGGCAATCGAAAACGCGCGTATTTTATTGCTCTCCGACAGTGTGTATCCGAAGGGCGTAGGTAACGAGCATGATATGGTTGGTCGTTGTTTTATGGAGCACTACAACGTCAAAATGGGCGAGTTTATTCCTAACCCTGAATATTGGGAGGGTCGTGAAATCGCTAGTTTTTATACTACTGAGAAGTTTGTTAAAGAAGATAATATTGGCGCCGCGAATTTACACATGTGGATTCTAGGCGATGCAGGCTCTGATCAAGGTGGCCGCTTGGGGCCGCTACGCTACATGATTCAAGATTTTAGCTGCCATTTTGACTTAACAGATAAGTTGCAGTGGCTGCTTAAACATAAATGCGGCGGCACAGGTGTTATTACCACGTTAACCGAACAAATTCCCAATAAAGATTCACGTGTTACTTTACTTGATGACGTTGACGAGCTGGGGATGCGAAAAATTAATTTACATTGGGATATGAACGCATTTGATGCACGTACTATCCGTACACAAGCGATTCGTTTAGCGAAGGATGTTGCTGAGCTTAAAATTGGTCGAGTCAAATTACCGGAATATATTACTGATGAGAGCGTAGCAATTGATTCCATGGCACATGCTCACCATATTGGTACTACGCGTATGGCCGCAGAGGCTAAGCACGGTGTGGTGGATAGCAACGCGAAAGTGTTTGGTGTGGATAACCTCCATGTGGCCGGGCCAAGTGTGTTTTCTACAGGCGGAGGGGGTAACCCGACGATGCCTGGGATTCAGTTAGCTTTACGTTTGGCTGATCATTTGTTGGCGACGGAAACCGCTTAATTTTCCGTTATTTATTTAACTTCTGCTTAATACCTGGTTACCTAGAAATGTGTAAGGCCTTAATGGATTTAGGGCCTACTTCTGGGGTGAATCTAGTTGATTTATTCCAAAAACATAGTTAACGCGTGCATTTTTATTTGATCTTGTTATAATGCCTTTTGTTCAAAAGGCGCGAATGATACCTACCCCTTTCCGCCCCCTTTACATTTCCCCTAGTTGATTATTACATGCTTCATGAACGAGGCAGAATCAGCTGATTAATGCAATTTATGGAGAACACATGCATTTACCTTGGACGAAAACCCTCCCCTTTGTTAACCGAACCAAACTTAAAACCCCAACGATACAAGCTACACATGCCACATCACGTATGTGCCTTGCATTTATAACCGTACTTGGCGCTTTGCTGGCTTGCCTCTCCGCGTCAGCGCAAACCCTACGTGCAACCGCGACCCAGGTCAATGTCGGGCAAAGTTTTGCGATCTCTTGGAGTGGTAGTGAGATTGCCTACGTGCAAGATTATGCCCCCTATGGCATTCGTTATAATAACGTGAGCCAAACTAAGTCCAGCCCTGGCACCTACAAGTATCAAGCCTACCGTTGTGTTTACGGTGGTTGCTCACCTATTTCTGGGCGTAGTATCTATATTAAGGTGATTCAGCCCACACCAGTCCCGACACCGACACCCACCCCGACGCCTACCCCAACGCCGGTACCAACATCAACACCCCTTATTAGCTTTATTGGCGACCCGCTTGCGACGGTTGCAGACCCAGCCAATGATCCGCTTGATGGGCTTATTGATTATGGCCGTTTAGAAGGCTCTCCGAGTGTTGGCCCGGACGGCTCTTTTTCTTACCGTATTGGTATCGAGATGCCTGCGGGTGTTGCGGGTATGCAGCCCAAGCTGACCCTTTCTTACCGTTCAAACAATAAAAATGGCCTCCTAGGATGGGGTTGGAATTTAGGCGGCTTATCTAAAATCCATCGCTGTAAAGCCGATATGGTACGAGACGCTTACGTGAGTGGCGTGATGAATGACGATGCCTACAAGTATTGTCTTGACGGTAAGCGCTTAGTCGAAGTTGCTGCAGGTGAGTACCGTACTGAATCCGAATCATACCTAAAAATAGAAAAACTTAGCACGCACTGGCAAGTGACTAGCCGCAACGGCGAAGTGATGCGTTATGGTTTTAATGCCGATGCTAAACAATTAGCTAAAAACAACCTTACCTATGCTTGGTTGATGGATCGGAAAAGTGATATTTGGGGGAATGCCTATCGTGTTAATTATGACAGCCTTCGCCCGCTAACCATTAACTATACTGAGACAAGCGCCAGCAATGCACCATTACACACCGTGCAGTTTGTGTATGAAAATCGTGGTGATATTGCCGCTAAATATCAAGCCGGAAAAGTGCAGATTCAAGAAAAACGCCTCAAAAAAATTGAGCTTAGAAGTGGCAACGTTCTGCAGTGGAAGTATGAGCTGACATATCAGCAAGCAGGGCAAACGTATTTTGGAAAGCTTTATGATGACCCGGTGAAAACAAGCCGTATAGCGAGTATTAAAAAGTGCTTCCCAGGGGATGTTTGCCAAAAACCTATCGACTTTGATTGGCCAGAACGCAACATTGCTAATCACGTGTATCAAGAAAATCTAAGCCCACCCGCTTTAGTGCCTGATTCCGAGTTGCGGTTTGATATAGATAACGACGGTGTCAAAGAGCTCGTTGCACGGCCTCCGGGACCCGTTGATTCGGTGCTACCGGGAGTGCGAAAAGCGCGCGCCTTGGATGTCAATAATGATGGTTATTTAGATGTCGTGGTTGAACGTAAAGAAGAGGTAGAGGCAAGCTCTGAGTTATATTTTATGGCCTTATACCCAGATGCTGAAACTATTTTAGAATGGCCATCACTGGGCACAGTGGCCACCGTTACTTATGATGAATTTGAAGTCTTTTTAAATCAACCCAATATTAGTGGTGACGGTCGGGTTATCTCGACCGTCGCGTCAACGGAATATAGCTTTGGTGGTGTCGACCCGAGTTATGAACGCCCGGGAGCAGAGTTGTTTGTTATTTACGACAGGTTAACCGCTAAAGTACTGAAACATCCTGTATACCTTGAGCATAGCCACAGCTTTAATAATGGCATGTTAGGCTATGAGCACCAGCTTGTTGATCTAGATAAAGATGGCAGGCTCGATTTAGTTTTTTACCCTCGCTGTAACGCAATCCCCGGTAATGGCTGCCGCTATCTTCAACACCCAACAGAAGACGGCGATGCCCACGTATATTCAAATGACTACCCAAATAAAATATTAGCCATTTTTAATACCGAAAATGGTTGGGAAACCCAGAATGGTGAACATGTATACCATGAGTTAAACTCCGACTGGTCTCACACAGGGCCGTTTTCGCAGCATAAAAGTAAACCGTCTTTTATGGATTTGGATGGCGATGGCTTGTTGGATCTGTATACAAGCAGCGTTG
Source organism: Alteromonadaceae bacterium (assembly GCA_002746115.1). GTDB lineage: Bacteria > Pseudomonadota > Gammaproteobacteria > Pseudomonadales > Cellvibrionaceae. The sequence continues at coordinate 2,494 of NVXL01000016.1, read as the reverse complement.
GGTCGGGCGGGGTCAGTCATCGCTTTCACCTACGACATGAAATTGATGCGCAAGGGATGCATACCTTGGTAGAGTCCAGTGTCTTTAGCGACGCGTTTCTGGCGGGCTTCCTTGGTGATTTCAACGGAGATGGCATTCTTGACTCCGCAGGGATTGGGGGAAATGGAATATGGGTTCGCAATGGTGATGGCGAGCAAGTATTGGAGCAACACCTTGCCTTGAGCAACCCACAACCCTTGTATTATTGCTTTTCATTTGATGAGGGGCGTCGCTGCCGACACTCAGTTGTGGACTTTAACCGTGACGGCTATGACGATATTGTCGAGTGGGGTTATTGTGATCCGAGCTACCGTGGCAATGACTGTCGTGCACATCAAACTCAGGAAGGCTTACCTCATGCTGCTGGGCAAGTGTGGCTCTCGCTAGGCGGCACCGCCGACGGAGGCGTCCGTTTTGCGGCTCCGGTTATATACTCCTCGCCGGATGTTGGTCTAAGCGACTCGATGGCTTACAACACGTCTTCCGGGGATCGGGCGAAAATTGATCGCCTAAATCGCTGGTTTGAGATTTCACGTTTTACCGATCACAACAATGATGGCTTTCTTACACACTGGGGTGACGAAACGCCCTCTCTAGAAAATCACTACATCACCGCTGTTCATTCCGCTAAAACAGACCTTACCGTTAACTATAAACGTCAAGGCAGTACCCTATCGGTTGAGGGCGACGGCGCAACGGAGGTATTTAATAGCGAAAATATAGCACCCGGGTCGCCGGAATCGTTTATACCTGCCGTTCGATCGATTAAACCCAAATATGTTGTTAGCGCGTTAAGCATGAATGATGGCTTAGGTGGATTTAATACGACTCAATATGATTACCTTGGTGGCTTGGTGCACACGGGGGGCTATGGAAGCCTCGGTTATGCACGTATGGAAACATTAGAAAGTATTGCGGGTGAAACGACTCAGACACGCACCGTTAGGCATTATCATCAGCGCACGGATACCCGCTATAAGCTTTCCGGCGTGCCTAAACGTAAATTGGTGTATATACGAGCAAGTGATCAAAGTGAGCAGTTACTTTCCGATACTCGCTACCAATGGAAGGTTCGACTCTATGACGGTGATATAAATGGCGCGAACCCGCATTATTACCCGTATATCTATAAACAGTCAGTTGAGTCTTGGGATCTGACTGGGGCTCCTCTTAGTACCGTATCGGTGAATAATTATAAGAGTACTGGTCGCGCCTGTAATCAGCTTGACCTGAGTGATATCGAGCAAGTCACGACGGTTACCGCAGGGGGCGCAAACGACGCTGAATACCATGCGGACGGTGCCCTTTTATATACTGAAAAAATAGCCTGTGGGACTTTACAGTCGAGCGGCTCGGTACAGTTTGACGCTTCGGAAAAAAAGAACATTCAACGTTTTGGGGCGGTCATCGGGTTGGCTGGGGATTCTCTGGTTTACGCGTGGTCAGGAACCGACGTTGCTGATTTAACCGATGTCAGTTTGTCGGGAATGGATGTTAGAGCCGAGAACTATCAATATAATTCTAATGGCTCATTACTCTCCAAAACTCGCGCTCCCGGCGGGGGGATTGGGCTTAGCCTAACTACCACGTACACCTATCAGGATTATGGTTATACCAGCGGTATTACCGAATCATGGCTAAATAGCACGGATGACGGTTTGGGCTTTAATCAGCGTGTGACGACGATTAATACAAGCTTCAATGCTAGTAAACAGCGCGTTGTGACAACCACCGTGCCTTTGCTTGGGAGTGAGACAAGCGTATATGATCCGGTGTATAACAACTTGCTCAGAAGCACGGATTATAACAATTTAACGATTGTTAATGCTTACGATATATTGGGTCGTATAAGTTTAAGTACTCACGCCGACGGAACCCAAACAGCGGTCGATTATCGCACTTGTGAGCAGTGTTTTAATTACAGCACTCATGAGCGTGGTTACGTGCAAAGCAAAACTACCGCGAGTCGAGCAGAGCGTTTATATTTTGATCGTCTTGGGCGTACCGTGGGTACTCGTGTAACTGGGTTTGATGGGGTGCATCAGTTTACGTCGCAAAGCTTTAACGCTCGGGGGAGAAGTATCTCAAGGGTTGCAGCGTTTACCGCCACTAGCGCTCAACAGCAAACCCGTATCGAATATGATAATTTGGGGCGTGTAACCAAGACGACCTTTCCCGATGGTAGTGCGCAAATTGAAGCCTACAATGGCTCTGAAATTACAATAACCAACCGTGAAGGCCAAACGGTAAAACGCTTAGTAAATGTATCAGGCCGTGTTGTTGAAAGCCGGGATAATGCCAGCACTGTTGTCGCGTTTACCTATGACCCGTTTGGGGAAATTATTACTACGCTAGTGAATAATGACCCTAGCACGCTCATTCGAATTGAGTATGATTCGCGTGGACGTAGGATTTTACTGGACGACCCGAACTCGGGTAAAACCCATTACACTTA
>NVXL01000169.1 GCA_002746115.1 Alteromonadaceae bacterium | reverse complement strand
GCAATATTACAGGCAAATCATAGAAAATATTTGGGGAGAAAACCATTTATCTGGGAATTTGGGGAGTTTCTCAAGTGGCGCTAGTTGCAGAGACATTTCATTCAAACTTCCTTATTCTAGTATTGTTGGGCTAGCCGCCATATTAGCCGAACAAATAACAAAAATGTATGAACAACCAGCCTCTGCGATAAAGATTTGGACCAAGAGTTCCATTTCAGGAGCGGTAACCTATATTAAATGTAATAGTTCAAGCGAAGTTTCTTATAAGGTTGGTAGTTATAACGTGTTTATGGACTCTAATCTCCTAGACAAAATCTATTCTATTAGAAAAAAAGCTCTTCCACTTGAAACTGGAGGAATACTACTCGGGTATCATGACCTAAATTTAGACTCTATTTTTATAGTAGATGCTTTACCTGCGCCATCAGATAGTAAAGCCACGTCAACGAGCTTCCAGAGAGGAACTCAAGGGGTAGTTAGTTGTGTTGATAATGCTAAGGAACGCACTGCAAACATCGTTGACTATATTGGCGAGTGGCATAGCCACCCAAACAATGTGGAGGCAAAGCCAAGTAAATTAGATGAAATTCAACTATGTCAATTGTCAAAGCAACTTGCTGAAGATGGGCTACCTGCTGTTCAAGTAATAGCTGGAGAATATGCTACAAATGTGTTTTTAGGAGGGGGCGATGATCAATAAGAATAGAAATCTAGCACTGGCTTTATCCGGAGGAGGAGTGAGGGCAATGGTTTTTCATGCAGGTGCGCTCCTTTACTTGTCCGAGAATGGTTATCTCGAAAAAGTAAGTGAGATATCTTCGGTATCAGGAGGAAGTTTGTTGGTTGGGCTCATCTATCAGAATAATGAATGTACCTGGCCTACATCAGGTCAATATCGAGAAAATTTATATGGTTCCATTAGAGAATTACTGTGCAGTAAAGATCTCCAGTTTCGTACAATACTTGCGTTATTAAACCCAGTGAACTGGCGTTACTTCTTTTCAAGAGCAAACTTAGTTGCAAAAATGCTTGAAAAAACATGGGGGATCCAAGGTTATTTGTCAGATATTGGAAGTCACCCTGTTTGGTCAATTAATGGGACAACAGCCGAAAATGGTAGGCGATTTCGATTTAAGCACGATACGTTTGGCGACTACTTAATGGGATATAGTGATGCATCTGATTTTAAATTATCCCAAGCTGTTGCTATGTCAGCAGCATTTCCTGGGGGAATAGGACCATTAGCGATAAAAACTAATGCTTATACATGGAAAAAAAGGAAATCATGGAATAATCCTGAGGGGGAAGAAGTGGTTGTCCTCCCTCCATTTAAGAAAATTCATATTTATGATGGCGGTGTTTACGATAATTTAGGTACAGAATCACTATTTGATCCAGGAAAAGGTGTACCAAAGAAAGAACACACAACAATTTTGGTTTCTGATGCAGGAAGTCCATTTAGTAATACCTTCTCTATGAATCCTTTGAATCCTTTCAGGCTTAAGCGTATTTTAGATATATGTATGGATCAATCTCGTGCACTTAGAGTTCGAAGTTTTATGAGCTATTTACAAGGTGATAAAAAATTAGGTGGGTACTTAATGATTGGCCAAAATCCAAATCAGATTCTCAGCAAGGAAGAACTAAAAGGCCACTGTTGGCAAACACATCAGGAAATAAAGTTAGCCTCTCAATATAAAACTACGCTTTCAAAAATTAGCACCACTGATTTTGATCGAATCTCAAGACATGGTTACGAAATGGCAAAATCTATAGATATCATAAAAAAAGGGTTGTTTTAAATAGGGTACTAAATCTAATCTCAGAAGCCTAGTTAGCCACATATCCCCTACCCTATGTCCGATACTGTTTAGTATTGGACATAGGGTAGGGGATGGCTATAATAGCTATATATTCATAATATGAGCTATTTATGTCTAAACCTCAGCCTTTATATCCAACTCGCGCAGAATTGCTGGATATGTCATTAAACGAATACCCTCAACTTTCAGACTATCTAGGCACCCAGGAACACTGGATACGAACTCATTGGGATTGGGGGAATGAATTTCTTCGTTACATCGGAAGAAACAAATCTGAACATACGTATGTAAGATTCCGTAACGAAGTAGAAAGGTTCTTACTGTGGGCCGTTTTGGTAAAGGATATGCCAATCGATGTATTCAAAAAAAGTGATGTTCTTGAATATGCTGATTTCTGTTGGAAACCTCCAGTTTCTTGGATCGGGACCGCAAATGAAGATCGGTTTATCCGTGAAAATGGAGTCTTCAAATCAAACCTGAAATGGCGACCGTTCAAGATGCAAGCTCCCAAATCTCAACAAGATAAAACCGTAGATAAGAAAAAATACCAACCATCACAACAAACGCTGTCAGCAACATTTACTGCCATAACTTCTTTTTATAGATATTTAATGGATGAAGACATAACTCCCGGCAATCCGGCACAGCTTGCTAAAAAGGACTGTCGCCATCTAATAGCCGTTTCACAGGTGAGCGAGGTTAAGCGACTAAGCGAAGAGCAATGGCAGCATTTGTTGGATACTGCATTAGAGATGGCAAACAGCAATTCAAACTACGAACGCAATTTATTCCTTGTCGCCATACTAAAAACTCTTTTTCTACGTATTTCAGAGGTCTCTGAGCGTGAGTCATGGTCCCCAACGATGGGACACTTTTGGCAAGATGAATCTGATAATTGGTGGTTAAAAATATTTGGGAAAGGAAGAAAAATACGTGACATAACTGTGCCACAAGATTTCCTGCCATATTTGGAGAGATACCGAGCCTATCGAAACCTATCCTACCTACCAACGTCAAACGAGCGGTCTCCTTTAATTGAGAAACTCCGAGGGCAAGGCAGCATGTCTTCTAGGCATCTATCTAGGTTGATTCAAGACGTGTTCGAGCAAGCGTACATTAGAATGAAATCTTCAGTTGGTCCTAAGAAAGCTCAGAAATTAAAAGAGGCGTCGACTCATTGGCTTCGCCATACAGGCGCAAGCATGGAGATAGAAAGAGGACGCGCATTGAAAGATCTTTCTGAGGACTTGGGCCATGCAAGCATGTCTACGACCGACACAATCTACGTTCAAACGGAACATAAAAAGAGAGCGGATAGTGGTAAGTCTCGCAAGGTAAAATGAATAGTTTGCCGGCATGGAACCCTAATGATTGAAAACCCGAATAAAGCATAGGATATCAGTTGGTTACAGGCATTTTATGGGGAATAGGCTCTATTTGTACGCCTGTTTAAGTAACTTACTTGGATCTTAAGCACTTTACTTGGAGGATTTAAGTACTTTGCTTGTACGTTCATAATCGGGGTCTGTGGCTCTGACTAGGCATTAACGCATATGCGCATAATATATATTATGTTAAATTGGGTGTAATGATAGCCAAGCCACTACTCCTATAAAGTGGTTGTCCAAGGTTGTCGAAAATATCAACCCTGCCTCCTCGTGTTATAGCGAGCTAAACGGGTTTAATACTCTGACCCCTGTTCCTCGAAAGTCATTTTCGTTTCTGGTTACAACACAAAGATCATAGGTCAAGGCCGTTGCTGCAATTTGTTTATCAATAGCATTTTCGTGGTTAGGAACCCTCAAGCGGCCCCATATTTGCGATTCGGTTTCGGAAAAATCCAAAATATTATTTTTGTAGCTAACAACAAGGGTTCCAAGCCACGACTCCAGCACAGCTGCTTGCTGCTCATCACCCCTATGCCGAATTAGTTCAACACCACGCCTTAATTCACCAATGGTAATGACACTCATATATAGAGGCGACTTATCCTTGTTGACTTGAGTAAAAAATGATTTTACGCCCTTATTGGCTTTAGCTTTTTTCCTAAGCTCACTAATTACATTGGTATCAAGTAAATACATCTTTTTGGCCACCATCCTGTTGGCGTTCAAAATCTGAATCAATACCCACAAAAGGAATCGACTTAAGTGCTTCAACAAAACTCTTCTTCTTTGGGCGCAAAAGTGCAGCTTCTAGTATCTTCCGATGCTCTGCCTCTGCACTAATACCTTCAAGGCCTGCGCGGGCTTTTAAAGCTTTAACAATATCTTCATCTATATTACGAACGACCAAGTTTGCCATWTTAAGCWCCTTTGATGAAWTAMCTAATAAATGATAGCATTGCAATCATTTTGGTGCAAYCATTGATATCACCCTAAAATTACAACATTTAATGCAGTGTTCACTTTCGACGTTGCAGCACAACAGCTTGATGGCACATAAGAGCCCTAGGTATAGTGGGAAAATGCACTCCCTAGGTGGCGAGTTGTTCTATCACCTCCAATCCGTGGCGACACTGCTCTAAATATCCTGCACCAAATAAATTGTAATGATTCAAATAATGGTAAAGGTTAAATATTTGTTTCTTTATAGGGTACGCTTTCGTTAGCGGAAAGGATTCACTGTAAGCGCCATAAAAAGCAGATGAAAATCCGCCAAACATTTCTGTCATTGCAATATCTACTTCTCGATCTGCAAAATATACCGCTGGGTCGATTAACCAAACATCATCATCGTCGCTCATATAGTTACCGCTCCAGAGATCGCCATGAATTAACGAAGGATGTGCACAATGCTGATTAAGAAAACGCCCTAACACAGCTTCGCTTTTATCGATAATACTCTCGAATTCCAAACGCAAAGATGGGCATTCAATCAATCCAATTTGGTAGCGCAAACGCCTCGAGATGAAGAAATCTCCCCAGTTATCGGAGAATCCGTTTATTTGAGGGTTTAACCCAATAAAATTATCCTCATCAAAACCATATTGGGCGTGCTCGATTTTATGCAATTCTGCTAAGCCTCGACCCAAACGCTCAGCAAGTTCTGAAGGACACGGCTTACCCCTGATCATAGTCATCACCAATTGTTTTTGATCAACCTGAACAAGCTCTGGTATTCGAATTAACTCAGGGTTACAGCATCGTCTCAACATTTCTAAACCCTTTGCCTCCATAATCAGAGCATTGGCAAAGTTTGTGTTATTTCGTTTTATGAAATTATCCATAATCAAATTACAATCAAGTTTTAGGGGGCGAGAAGTTTCAATACCCATTGAATCACTAATAGTGATATTCAACAATATGCTGGTGGATTTCCCCCCACTCTGTGACCTGAAGCCATGGAATATAGGGATTATTGAGGTATTTTGTAAGGTGAAAAACTAGATCTGCAGGAAATCGTTAGATGAGTAATAAAAAGCAGTAGCTTGGTGTGCCCACCTCATCATCCATTATCTAAAATAGAAACTCAAAAACAATCGGTAAGAATACCTAGATGGGGTTGGTATAGCTTTCAAAGAATAAATTGACTAAAGGGGGGCTGGGGATCTCCCCGGCCCCTCTATAGGTGTTACGCGTTAAATGTTAGCAGGGGCTCGGGTAGATCATTATACAAACTTCGCCACCTGTGTCGGGTCCAGTTGCTGAATTACATCCAGCTAATGAAGCCAGTATTAGGATTACTGTTGAACATTTTATGATGGAGGCTAGGGGGAATTTTATTATTTTCATTTTTATTCTCCTTAATTACACTAGGTGATTTAAATTATCGCGAATCAGATAACAGCTTCTGTGCCATGGATACTGATACAACGAAACGTGGAGCGCTCATGGTAACTAATATTCGAGCAGATTTACAGCGGGGAATTCTCCTCCTGAAAAGACATAATGACTAAGCCCACCGCCAATAATGCCTGCTAAATCCTAGTCCACCTAAAATCTCATTGAAAATCAATGGTATATGCTATGCTAAAAAGTATGTTAACCGTCCAATAAATGCATATACAGGCCATTTACCCCTGATTACCAGCAAGGCAAAAAAATGCCCAGCTTCTAAGCTGGGCATTTCAATGACTACTTCAGTGATACAATAGCCGCGTAACGTTTTATCTCTTGCAAATACCAAAGTAAGATAAAAGCAGCAAGTAGTAAGCATGTGCCAGACAATATCACTACACGCTATAATCCCTCTTCTAGAATGATTTCTTTAATCCATGCTTCTAGTATAGAACTCGCATCAGGTCGAACAAAACTTGCGTGAGCTAACAATCCGCCCAACGTGCCAATCGTAAAGTTAAATAATGGTTCAACCTGAACAACACCGTACCCATCGACAAAATGTTCTACATGTTCTACTCCCGGCATAGGAAACAAGATTTGTCCAACATGAGGTAACTGAGCAATTTCTGCTAACGCTACGGTGGTATGATTTGGAACAACCTGATCACCAAGACCAGCCAATACTGCGACGGGTTTAGCTATTGCGTTGGCCGGAGGGTTTCTGAAATAGTGAACGAAATTTATGCCATCGCCATAATCAATTTCGTGTTGCATCGCCGCCTTCAGCATCATGGCTTCTGCCCCATTAGCTTCTTTTGGTTCCAGATTACTATACTCAGTTTCCCATAATGTTGAACTCGATAAAATATTGGTTATGCCGACACCGGTGACTTGTAAAAATGCACCCTTTAAGTCCGGCGCAAGGCCTACAAAAGTCGACCCCAAAACACCCCCTAGTGATGCTCCGTGGTAATAGATGCGGCTAGTATCAAGTTCCGGCATTCCATCACCATTCTTACGAAATAGACGCCAAGGCAACACATCAAGAGCAGCAATACTGGTTTTTAACGCTTTTAATAATGACATAGCATCAACTGTTGATTGCGTCATCATGCCGACTATCTTAGGTACCTCATCTATTACAATAAGATCATCCATTAAACCCTCGTCATAGTCAGCTCGACTGCCATGGTTAGGGTGATCAATAGAAACTGTCGCTATTCCTAGTATCGCATTCGGGATAGCAGCAACAACATCGGTCTCTTTTTGTAGCGTTAACCCGTGACCATAGATCGCAACGGGTACCTGTCGGTTTTTGGCTACTCGCGGTAAAGTTAAGCGAAATTCAATATAGTGCCCTACAGCATTGGCAGGATCAAAATCCATATTGCCATTCGCCCCCCTGAAATTGTGAACATACACTTCTCCGTGAACAAATGCCCCGACGGGTCCAGTCAACGGATAGTCCACATCAATATCTCTAATGGGGTGTTCTGCGTTATATACGTAGTCAGTAAGTGCTTTAAGTGGTCCTGTCACTTCGTTTTCACTACGTACCGTAAAAAAGGTAATTGCGTTAAGATCATTTCTTGAATGTCCTTTCGACTCCAAAAAGGTAAACGCCGGCTCATAATAGTTAGATAACGGCGAACCATCGGCGGCAGCCGATTGAATAAAGCCTGTTGAAGGTGTAAAGGCCTCACCCTGCTCTGTTTTTATTTCATTCGTCAGTGCCACAACATATCGATTACCAAATTCCCAACGAGAACGAGGATAGACTTCTACTATTTGCGAAGGATCAGAAACCTCCGCAGATCGAGCATATTCATTGATGTTTACTCTCAAAGGTACTTGTTCACCAGTATCTAAGTTGTAAGCAATCACCGTATTACCATCGTATTCCTGAATGGTATTCAAATCGGGCGCTTGATCAAGTTCAAATAACACACTTGTCGCCGCGGAAAAACCATTGGATTCATTAAACACCGTCTCAAGATTAAAAGATTCAGGCAACTGGTCAAATACTTTATCTCGTAGAATATCGTTCGATAGTTCTAAATGCATTCCTGTTTCACTAGCACTATCTGCAACAGCATAAATATCTGATGGATAAGGTAGCGAGCAAGTTTTAACGAACTGCGGGTGGCAATCCATACCCCCTGAGTCAAAGAAGTCGGATGCTAACAAAGGCATCGATGTGACGCCCAAAAACAAAAAAAACACTGTCTTTAGAGACAGGTTACGAATATGGAGCATAATATTTCCCTTTAATTTTGTATTGGAATCAAATAGAGGCTGTGAATACGGTATTCAATACAGTTAATCGGAGTATCTTCAATACCATCGCGAGTATTCTCGTTTTGAATGAGCCATGAAATACCTAATAGGTATCATTCACTGACGAGGAGAATAATAAGGCATAACGCTCAAAAGCAGATCATACTAAAGTAGGGTATAACTACATAAACGGATTGATCCCCCCACAAATCATCATAACCTATTGATATAGATGAATTTTATTGCCACTTCTTTTTGTGTGATTCGTTATTCAATATCTCTAACTGTCTTGTATTCTCCAGACTTGTGTCGCCATACCCTATTTTAAAAGTCAGGATAAAACAGG
>NVXL01000168.1 GCA_002746115.1 Alteromonadaceae bacterium | reverse complement strand
ATTTTTTCAGGATCTAGGGTGTTGCTTAAGTGATCAAAAAACTCTTCTGAAAACGCATCATCCATCGCCTTGTTGCTATAGTGGGATGTGGTCAAAATGTCCACTAAAGCACTCGTTTTTCGACTTCCCTTTGCAAAAGCTTGTGATGTGATAAGGCAAGATAAGATCAAGGTAACGAAAACAGGGTGAATGCAAACACGAAAAGTATTAAAGAAAACCATAAAGAGATGCTCTCTATATATAAGATGTGTGTAGGTAGTACCGAGAAAATAACAACTTTGTTAAGTAAGCTGATCACCCGTAGTTGTGTCAGAAACAAGACCCTCTAGTAAGTCACATATAATGGCTTCCAAAGATTTCAATTCCTCATCACCGATCCAGCCAAAAAATCGTTCTCTTTTTCTTTTGCTAATCTTACCGTTATTTTGCAAGGCCAGCTGTATTAGCAAGTTAAGCTCTTTGTTTGGTATATCATAACGCTCTTCAATTGCGGTCTTCACTGTATCGTATTTAACGATATACAAGACTTCTTGTATTAGATCTTCAGATATAGACGCTTCCATCATGTTGTATAAAAAAAGCACGTGCGGCGTGAGATCCGGGTACCGATACATATAGCTAATATCATTATTTATCGAGATACTATGATCTGCTTCATCGATATCATAATTTATGAGAGCCATTATAGGTTTTGAAATACTTTCTAGTACTTTATCGTATTCTTTACTCCGTTGTAATATCGTTGCAGAAACCGGAATGATGAAATCTTGATCTGTTGTTGTCCTATTTTTCAGAACGTCATGAATAAGATACCTGTGAATTCTGCCGTTCCCGTCACTAAAGGGGTGTATGTAGACAAAGCCAAACGACACTAACGCAGCGTGCATCATTGGAGGAAGGGTATTATCCATCAGAAGGGCTTTATGCATATCTAGCAACCCGGTCATCATGCTTTCTACTTGTTCATACTTAGGCCCGATAAAGTGGATGTTTTCCTCAAGGCTGTCTTGCCAAGTACGTCGCGTTTCTCCAACGTAGATTTCCTCTTTGCGAAAACCGGTATCTCTTTTTTCACTACGAACAATTTCATTTTGAATGTCAACTAGGCGGCGTTCGCTCAAATTTATTGCGCCGCTAGTTTTAAGCACACGATAAAATTTCCGCATTTTTTCTGCTGATGTATTTTCTTTCTCGATCTCAGTCGACGACTTTGTCTCTTTTGTATAAAGATACTCAACAGAGCGCCCAAGAAGCTCCGGATTAATTGATTTATGAATATTATTCAGTTGAAATTGTGCCATACCCATGAGGTCTTTTTTAGCGCACTCGATAATCTCTTTTGGCTTCCGTATTATTGGGCAAAACTGTTTGTTACCGATCATATTATTTATGATTCGGGTTCTGGGGTTTTTTACACCGGCACTAGAGGTGTAATAATATCGTTCGTCTAGTAGGGGGGCATAGTTTGACTGGCTGTTTTGGAGCTCTAGTCTTGTATCTGTGAGCCACTCATATAGGTACCAGATACACCTCCGGTTAATCGCTTGTGGCTTTTCACTGATAAAGTTTGTTAGGAGTGCGGTGTCTAGCTTGTCAAAGATGGGGACAAGGTAGGACAGTCTAATCCCCTGATACTGAATTGCTGTTTCAAGGTGTTCAAATTCGTTTGAGCCAACCTTCCGTGTTTTTGCCAGAACTTTAATTTTTACTGAGCCATAAGGTTTTACTTCATCGCTAGCTTTATCGCCCACGGCTAGCTCTAAGTCTAGTGGGGGTAAGGATAGACCCAGCTTTTCTACTAAATATGTATATCCCGCTAATTTCACTATTTTAGACCCAGTAATCACTCGTTGACATTGACGATATCTGCGCTTTGAAACTATACTTAAGTGAAGCTAAATAACAGGATGCTAACAGCTTATCCACAGAAGTATCCATGGAAAGCACTGACTTAAAGAGTTTTCTACATACTTTCCCAGAATTCACATACTTTCCCAGAATTCACATACTTTCCCAGAATTCACATACTTTCCCAGAATTCACATACTTTTATAAATTATACCCGCTATCTGGTAACTTAGTGTACTTTTTGGGATTCTAAAGTTTGGTTTTTATACTCTAGTGCCAATTTTTGCAGTGTTTTCACGTCTCGCTGCAAGCTCTCGGCTGCGAGATCAAAATTTTTTGAGCTACTATTCAGGCAGACAGGAAACCTCTTTGCACGTTATTTAACACACGATTATGTTGATCTGGTGCATGTGCCTTAACATCCTTGGCCACATTCAGGTAGTTCTTATCGCCACGTGCGGCCGCTTGGCTATCGGTATAAAACGCAGGCACAGACACGACACCGATGAGATAATTATTGCCGCTTATCTCTAGTGGGTAAGTCGCAAGCCGTGCGCGCTGTGAGCTAAGCTTTACGCGGCCACGCACAACGGCAACACTTTTGTGCTGACCATTCGATAATAGCTTGATTCTAAGTGTGGACGTTTCCGGGCCTCGAATGAGTTTAGTGACCGCTTCTAAAGGCATACCGTAAACATCAAGGAGTCGGGTGGCGCCATTTTCACCGAGGGCTATAATGTTGTCGCCAGCTTTTAATCCACCGTGTTGATCCGCAGGTCCATTGGGGATTAAGCTTATAATCTCAACGTGGCCTCTGTTTAGCTTTAACACCGCACCAATACCGGTAAGGTTACGTCTAGATTTAAAGTCAAAGTCTGTAATTTGGCTTGGTGGCCAATATTCTGTGTGAGGGTCATACGTCTTGGCAAGTGCTGATAATATTGTATTTTCAAGGTCAATCCCTTTCTCGTTCAAACGTTTGTCCCGGCGTTTGGTGAGTTGTTTTAATTTCGACGTCAGCACTTTATTAATATCGCGACCATCGGCTATTTCATCAATCATTAGATATTTTAGATGATTTAACCAAAGGGATTTTTGCTCATTTTTGGTGGAGGGGTAGGCTATATTGCGACGCTCAAGTTCATAAATTTCTTGGATATTAAAAGATAACGAATTGGCATTGGTCTTGATAAAAGCGATTAAAAAATTCAGCCGTTCGATATCGGCATCAACAAAGCGCTTGTAAATGCTCTTGGCGTGTTTGAGCTTGCCCTTACGCAACTGATTATCTAAGGTTGTTTTGTATTTGCTAAGTTTGAGCCGATCCTTCTCAAGCAGTAGTAATTTTTCAGGATCTAGGGTGTTGCTTAAGTGATCAAAAAACTCTTGAAGAAAACCATAAAGAGATACTCTAGATATCAATTATTTGTAGGTACTATTGCGTGGGTGGCTTATTATCCATGAACTAGAGCGTGATATCTACAGGACTCGTCGCGAGCACTACCTGTAATAGGTGCTTTAGATGTTAACAGACGGGCATATGAAGAATGCCTTATTTCAATATTGAAGTCAGTCGCGACCAGTCGGTAGGCATTAATAAAATGTTATTAACTTGTGATACTTTCGTGAGGTATGAAGACGAAGGGGAGTCTACTCTATCGGCTCAAATTCATACTGTTTTGGATAATAATAATGATTAACAAACTGTTTCTAGCTACTCTCACGTTGGCGAGCACTAGTGCCTTCTCTGCTACTGAATATAAAGTTAAAATTGATAACGTTACCACCGGTGCTTACTTTACGCCTTTTCTTGTTGCTGCACATTCTGATAGCGTATCGCTTTTTGATACGGGAGCTGCGGCGAGTGCGAACCTTCAAGCAATGGCCGAGGGTGGCAACATCAGCGGCTTATTAAATGATGTGCAAAGTACTGGCGGCCGTGTGGTCGCTAACCCAGCAGGAGGTTTGCTTGCACCTGGTGCGAGTGCTGTTGCGAATTTGGGGGCGCTGAACCCTGAGCTAACCGAGATTTCGATTGTGGCAATGTTGCTGCCGAGTAACGATGGCTTTGTTGGCTTAAACTCACTTACGCTTCCAACTGAAAATGGCACTTACACGTACTCGCTAAATGTTTACGATGCAGGCACTGAAGCGAATGACGAGATTCGAGGCAGCGGAGCGCCCGGTGTAGCAGGTATGCCTGTTCCTCCACCGCTACAACCCTTGCTTGGATTTAACGGTTCTGGTGTGCCCAATATCACCGCTGAAGGTTTTGTCTCTGTCCACCGTGGTGTGTTGGGCGATTTGGATTTGAATGGTGGTGTAAGTGATATTGATGCGGCTAACCAGCGTTGGTTGAACCCTACGGTGAACGTTACAATTACGGTTTCAGGAACGCCGAATAACTAGCATTTTAAAAATCTAAGAAACTAAAAATCTAAGAAACTAAAAAGTTAAAACAAGTAAGCCCTCACTTAGCGGGGCTTACTTTCCCTGCGAGTGATCTTAGGTCATCAGTAACGACGGCAATGCCTCGCCCTCGAGTGGCACTAATGTCTGTGAGCAGCACGAAAGCAGTTAGGGGCATTGCTTTGAACCTACTACGTGAGCGGAATAGTTTGAGCTAAGCGGTATTTTGTATCCTAGACTTAAGTCTGGAGCTATAGATACGAGAGAGCCGTAATGTTTATCATCCCCGACGCCAGCTCAAAGGGAGTCCCCGCGAGAATTACCAAAACAGACATGACTCTTGTGCTATTTGCGCTGCTCTCTCTGACCCTAATATTTGTTCCGAGTCAGTGGCTAACACGCTCAAAAGCTATTGATATGTCGGACTATCGCTCAA
The DNA here is from genome assembly GCA_002746115.1 of Alteromonadaceae bacterium. Lineage (GTDB taxonomy): Bacteria > Pseudomonadota > Gammaproteobacteria > Pseudomonadales > Cellvibrionaceae. Next base: position 3,604 of record NVXL01000168.1, on the reverse strand, counting down.
TTGTATTTAATGATCACGACTCGGGCGGGTCTAGTACGGTTTCCTGGCTAGACAAAGAAAGCCTCACTTGGCGCTGTATTATTCCGCCCAATACGGCAAACCCTTACTGTGGCTTTCAATTAGTCATTATTGATGATAAAGGGCGTGGCTTGAATTTAGACAAATACAGCGCGATAAAAATTTGGGTCAAATATGAGGGTAGCGATGAGTACTTACGATTCTTTTTAAGAAATCGCAACCCGGCGTATTTTCAGGTCGATGATCTTACCTCTACCAAGTACAACTCCGTTGAACTTCAGGTAAAAGATCTACTTCATGGTAAGCGAATAAACCTTAAAGATTTTCAGGTTGCGCAGTGGTGGTTAGTGCAAAAGAAGATTCCTATTGAAATGTCCCATCCTGAATTCAGCGATATTTTATTTCTTGAACTACACACGGGTTCAAGCGTAGCGCCGGGGGAGCATACTGTAAGTTTAACCCGTATTGAGTTGTCTGGTATTTTGTTTAGCAAGGAGCAGCTCTATCGAGCGATTGTTATTATTTGGTCTGCGGTAATTTTGTTGCTATTGGTGTATCGATTGCTTAGCCTGCGCCGAACTCTAGTTGCGACTATTCATTATCAGGCTGAATTGGTTTCGATTAATCGATTATTGAATCTTCAAAATAAAAAATTTGAAGACCTTGCCAAAACTGATGCATTAACTGGGGCCCTAAATAGGGTAGGCATAAGGGAGGCGCTTTACGAGGGCCTGAACGATTGGAAGAATAAGCGTCAGCCATTTTCGTTTGTATTACTAGATATCGATTATTTTAAAAAAATTAACGATACCTATGGCCATGATGTTGGAGACGAAATACTTAAAGGTCTTGCTAGTCTTTTTTCCGGAGCGGTTAGGAAAACCGATTTCTTTGCACGCTGGGGAGGGGAGGAGTTTATTCTTGTATGCGCCAATACTGATCTTGAACAAGCCGTTGTTGTTGCGGAGTTACTTCGCAAAAAGCTGGCAGAGGCCTCACTGCACCCAGACGTTAAGGTCACGGCCAGCTTTGGTGTTGCTTCTATGACGGAAGCAAATTTGGATTTGCTCTTTAAGCAAGCGGATGAAGCTTTGTTTGAAGCGAAAGCGGATGGGCGAAATTGCGTGGCCTCTAAGGCTTAGCAACTATTAAACTGAATTGCTAACTAAACCGGACAGCCGTCGTAGCAGATAACTTTCCCGTGCACCCAAGCAATCGAGGGTGCACGCTTTAGCTCTTTTCGTTCTTTTAGTTAACTGTTGGCAATTAACGGCTTAACAGCTTTTCATTCGTCGGGAATTGCTCAAGTAACTCAACAAGTTTCATCGCACCCTCTTCAGGTGGAAGACTGGTAAGCGATCTGCGCAAAGTTCTTACGTTTTGGAGGTCTTTCGGGTTTAGAAGAAGCTCCTCACGGCGGGTGCTACTTTTAGAGATGTCCAGCGCGGGGAATATCCGCTGATTTGCAATCTCCCGGGATAGCACGATTTCCATATTACCGGTGCCCTTGAACTCTTCAAATATCACCTGATCCATCCGGCTGCCGGTATCTGCGAGTATGGTCGCTAGAATCGTCAACGATCCGCCATTCTCAATGTTCCTAGCTGCACCAAAGAGTTTGCGTGGTATTTCCATGGCTCTGACGTCAATTCCGCCTGACATGGTGCGACCGCTGCTCTTTTGCTCGGCATTGTGTACGCGTGCGAGCCTTGTGAGGGAGTCGATGACAATCATGACATCATGACCTTCCCCGGCTTGGCGGCGGGCGGTGTCAATAAGGTCGTTGGCCACTCGGACGTGATGGGCATAGCTTTCATCTGAGGACGAGGCATGGACTTCTGCTGACACACTGCGCCGAAAGTCAGTCACCTCTTCTGGCCGCTCATCAATGAGTAAGGCATACAGCTTTATCTCGGGGTAAGCCTTCCCAACCGCCTGACAAATCTGTTTTAACATAGTCGTTTTGCCGCAGCCAGGTGGCGCCACAATCAAGCCTCGTTGCCCCATTCCGATTGGCGTGATCAAATCCATCGCTCGGGCGGTGAGTTCCTGGGAGCCTAATTCTAGGCGAATGCAGGGCGCTGGGTGGATGGCAACGCCATTTAGGAAGCGTTGTTGTGGGTCTGCATGAAGGTCATCCTCGACTACCGCATCTACCGGTTTGGGGGCTTTATTTCTTTTCACCTTCAAAGATAGTGTCTTTCTTGTCATGATATCGGGTTATAACTCTAGATAATTATGTGTTTTTCGGCGTGATGGCAGTTGCCTAGCGAAGCTTCTTTACATCAAATCCTAGTAATGAAAAGCGACTAAAGCACTCATTGTAGCAGTTGATCTAAGTGAATATCATGAATATCTAGTAGCCGTGAACTAGATATTATATGTAGAGGGGTAAGGCGGACTGTCGGCTGACGGCTCTAAATCGGGTTAAGTTCCTATCCTACTTTCGAAAACGGTCTCATAGCTTGAATTTGCATGGATGATGTAACCGGGACAGCCAGTCCCCAATAAAAAACTGGGTTATTCTGCAAAAAATGCTCGCAGAGTCACCCAGTTTATTTTTTTAGAAGAGGGAGAATATTGCGACTACTTACTGCAAATCAACTCCCACTGGTTCATAAGCTGTTAAAGGCTATGAACTTATTGACCCCACAAGCGGTTTAGGAGGTTTGTTTTTCTCGCATCAAATGCTTCCCATGTTCCCCATCCACCGGTGTTGGAAACTGGATCATAGGCATGACCGTACCAACCGCCTGTGTCGCCAGACTCTGGGTTCATACCCCAGTAGCAACCCTGAATGTTTTTCGAGATCATGTAATCAGCAAACGCTTCTTGCCATTGACCATCAACCACTCCAGGCGTGATATGAGACCAAATTTGTCGATCGCCAGATGAAGCATTGGTTGGCCAATCCCAGTTACCACCGAATTCACCGATAACCATGGCATAACCTTGATCGCGCAAGTAACCGAAATGCTCTTCCCATCCAGGAGTCAGGCGGGCAGGGTCAATAACTAGGTTACAGTTCAGATTACCGGCTTCCTCACCTTCAAGACCAGTACATTCTGGTTGAGCTGGATCCATAAACATAGTTTGCTGGAATACTGACGGTCCGTAGGTATGTGGAGATAGTACCAAACGTTCTTTTGGAATAGTCAGCGGATTAGTGCCCATTTCGAAGAGGTTCTCACCCCAGTTCGGGTTAGTACCTAAATCACCATGAGGAGTATCAGTTTTTGTGTCAGGTGTTCCGTCTTGGTTATCATGAGAGCCACCAATGCCTTCAACAAAGACCAATAAGTTCGGGTTGACTTCATTAATTGCGGTATACGCGGATTCAACCAATGACTTCCACTCGGCCCAAGAATAATCCCAAGGCTCGTTGTACACATCAATACCAATGATGTTGCTCACGCCTAATTGCGCTGATAATCCTGCAATGTCACGCAAATCATCCAACCATGCGGCTTGGTCATAAGCTTGAATACGCGTTACACCGGCTGGGTTGCCAGACGACGCACAAGAGCTGTCTTCACGAAGGAAGTCGTAATCAATGCGAGTGTTATCAACATAAGGTGGACGTGCA
>NVXL01000167.1 GCA_002746115.1 Alteromonadaceae bacterium | reverse complement strand
AAATTATTGAAAAAGAGCTAAGCTGTTATCAAACCGGGCAGGGCGATAGCTTGCCCGAGACCGTGCCGTATCGGGAGTTTGTAGCGCATACCCGTCATCAAGCCTTGCAGCATAATGCCGAAACGTTTTTTACCAATATGTTAGCCGATGTTGAAGAGCCGACAGCACCTTTCAATTTATTGGATGTGAACGGCGATGGCAGCCGAATTATTGAAGCCCGCGCTGACGTACCCGAAGCCACTTCTGCACTTATCCGAAAGCTTGCTAAGCAGTTAACGGTTAGCCCCGCAGCACTGTTTCATAGCGCTTGGGCCATGGTGGATGCCGCATGTAGCGGGCGAGATGACGTCGTGTTTGGTACCTTATTATCTGGGCGTCTTCAGGGCACTACTGGCGCTGCCGATATGTTTGGCGTATTTATTAATACTTTGCCGCTACGGGTGACTTTAAAGCAAACCTCGGTGATTGACTTGATTCGCCAAGTGCAGAACTCCTTGGTGGATTTATTACCTTATGAGCAAGCGCCGCTGGCATTGGCACAAAACTGTAGTGGTTTACCTAGCAGCTCGCCCTTATTTAGTGCCATGCTGAATTATCGTCACACGGCCGCACAGGCGCACTCAAGCACCGCGTCCAGCCAGCGTGGCGGGTTCGAATTTATCTTCGGGCACGAGCGTACTAATTATCCGTTTATTTTATCTGTCGATGACTACGGGCAGGACTTTGCCTTGGAAGTTCAAGTCGATAAGGCTGTGAGTGCAGAGCGCGTACTGGCGTATATGCAAACCGCCGTTGCCGAGTTAGCCAAGACGCTGGAGACTGCCCCTCAGAAAGCCATAACGAGCGTGTCCATTTTACCTCCTAGCGAGCGTCATCAATTGCTTGTCGAGCGCAATAACACCCAAAGCGATTATGCGCATAATCTTTGTATTCATGAATTATTTGAAGCTCAGGTGACATCTAATGCAAATGCCATAGCGGTAAGTTTTGGTGACCAGCAATTAAGYTATGACGAGTTAAATCAAAAAGCGAACCAGCTTGCGCATTATTTGGTGAGTGAGAAACACGTGACGCCGGATACCTTGGTAGGTATTTGCGTGGAGCGYTCRCTYGATATGCTKGTGGGTATTTTGGCCATTCTAAAATCCGGTGCCGCCTATGTACCGTTAGACCCTGAATATCCCACGGCACGCTTACAATAYATTTTGGATGATGCCGGTTTAACCACTGTATTAACGCATTCCGCTCTCTGTGAAAAAATATCGGTGAGCGATCATCAGGCCCTGTGCTTTGATGACGAGGTTTTAAATCAACAGTTACAACAGCAGCCAAGGGCTAACATAAAACCTAAAAATTTGGGATTAAGGGCTAATCATCTGGCTTATGTGATTTATACCTCAGGTTCTACCGGTAAGCCCAAAGGCGTCATGATTGAGCATAGCAATACGGTAGCCTTTCTCGCTTGGGCGACCCGAACCTTCGATAGAAGCCAATTGGATTGCGTGCTGGCATCCACGTCGATGTGTTTTGATTTATCGATATTTGAGATGTTTGCGCCTTTAGCTGTTGGCGGTAGTTTACGCATTGTTAAAAATATTACCGCCTTGCAAACCGAGACGCACAGACAAGCGATTAGCCTAATTAATACCGTGCCTTCTGCCGCCGAGGTTTTGGTGGCTGGAGATTGCATCCCCAAAACGGTTAAAACTATTAATTTAGCCGGCGAGCCTTTAAAGCAACAAATGGTAGATCAGTTATACCGCACTAATATTGACGCGGTTTATGACCTTTATGGCCCCTCGGAAGATACTACTTATTCGACCTTTGTTTTACGCACAGAAAACGGCGTTACCAGTATTGGTAAACCCGTTGATAACTGTCAGGTTTACTTGTTAAACAGCGCGGGTCAGTTAGTGGGCGATGGTATTGTGGGTGAAATATGCATCGGTGGGGCAGGGCTTGCGCGTGGTTATTTACGTCGCCCAGACTTGAGCGCTGAGAAATTTGTTGCCAACCCTTTTTATGATGCCGCTGCGGGTAATCATCCATCTAATTCTAAGCGCCTATATAAAACTGGCGATTTGGCTCGTTGGCTACCAAGCGTCGAGGGTAGTCTCGGTAATCTGGCCTATTTAGGGCGTATTGATCACCAAGTCAAAATTCGAGGTTTTCGAATTGAATTAGGCGAAATCGAAAATGCCCTAACATCCCATCCCAGTGTAAAAGACGTGGTGGTGTTGGCTCGAGAATCGGCCGCCACAAGCGAGGATGGTTTAAGCCGTCAAAATAAGCGTTTGGTCGCTTATGTGGTAAACGATGTTGTGCTTGAAGGTGATGACGTAAGCGACGAGCTTGCAAGTGAGGCAAAGCAAAGGCTGATCGAGCAATTGCGCGAGCACCTAAAACAAAGTTTGCCCGATTATATGATGCCTAGTGCATTTGTATTGCTAGCTCAGTTGCCCTTAACCCCCAACGGCAAAATCGACCGTTTAGCCTTACCAGCGCCGGAAGTCGGGGCCATGCAAAATACCTACGTGGCACCAAGCACCGAAACAGAGCAAGCCCTGTGCAGAATTTGGCAGGAGCTGTTGGGGCTTGAACGCGTCGGTATTAACGATGACTTCTTTGCCCTCGGTGGACACTCGCTATTAGTGATGAAACTCATTGCAAGGCTTCAGCATGATTTTGCCGTCGATATCCCCGTGAAAACACTGTTCGATGGGAAAACCGTCGGTGTGCTCGCCGACATCATCGATAAAAACATCGTTATCCAGAAGAACAAACATATGGCTGCCCAAGGCCAGTTAGAAAAAACAGAATGGTAATCACGAACATGCAAGCGTTTATAAGCGAATTAAATGGAAAAGGCATTTTTCTCTACCTAGAGAACGGCAAGCTATTATCCAAAGCCCAAGCGGGCGCGATAACGCCCGAAATCGGTGCCAAAATTAAGCAGCATAAAAATGGATTAATTAACTTCTTTGCTGATGATATTGCTGTTGATGACGCCTATAAAATTCGAGCTGTAGAGAACAAAGAGAACAGCGAGAACTTAGCCTTATCTTTTGCTCAGCAACGTTTATGGTTGATGGATCAAATCGACGGAGGCAGTGCGCATTACAATATACCGGGCTCCTTAAAACTTTCTGGGCACCTAAATGTTCCGGCTTTAAACCAAGCCTTTACGCATATTATTGAACGCCACCAGAGCCTGCGTACCTGTTTTGTTGTCGATGACAAGGCTCAGGCCGTACAGGTGATACAAGCCGCACAGCCGTTTGTTGTGCCAGAGGTAGATTTATCGTCATTGGGTGCGGACGAGCGTCAGTCGCAAATTGAGACGCTGCAATCGGCTGAAGCAAATTATATTTTTGATTTGCAGTCGGATATTATGCTGCGCGCCAAATTATTAAAAATCGCAGCGGATGAGTACATGCTACTTGTCACCATGCATCACATCGCCGCTGATGGCTGGTCCATGCCGATTTTAGTGAATGAATTTAGCGCACTTTACAGCGCGTATGTTCAAGGCAAAGACAGCCCCCTAAGCCCACTGCCAATCCAATACGCCGATTATGCCCATTGGCAACGAAATTGGTTACAAGGCAAAGTACTTGATGAGCAGCTGGCATATTGGGAGTCGCAATTAGCAAGTTTGCCGGTGGTGCATAGTTTACCTTTGGATCATACTCGCCCTAGCATCCAGACTTTTTCGGGTAATACCTTACGGTCAAGTTTAGATACAGGCACGCATTCCAGTTTAGTTCGTGCCTGTGAAACCCAAGGCGCCACGCTTTTTATGGGCTTGCAAACGGCCTTTTCGATTTTATTATCACGTTATAGTAATGACCGCGACATTGTTATCGGCAGCCCAATTGCAAACCGCGAGCAAGCGGAAGTTGCCGGGTTAATCGGTTTTTTTGTTAATACCTTGGTTTTACGTTGTGATCTTTCAGGCCAACCCAGTTTTGTTGAATTATTACAGCAAAGCAAGCGGGTATTTTTAGAGGCTTATGGTCATCAACAAGTGCCTTTTGAGCAAATCGTAGAGCGCTTACAGCCTGAGCGTAGTCAAAGTCATAGTCCGTTATTTCAGGTAATGCTTGCCCTACAAAGTAATGAAGAAGCGCGTTTAGCGTTGCCGGAGCTCACGTTAAGCCCGCTCATGCGCAGTGAAGAAGGCGTTGCTAAATATGATCTTTCACTTAACGTCACCGAAACCGCGCAAGGTTTGGCCCTCGATTGGGAATATAATACCGACTTGTTCGAGTGCGCGACGATTACACGACTCGCCAGTCACTTTGATTGCTTGCTTAAAGCCTTACTCAAAAACCCGAACGAGAACGTTTTTAAAGCCGATATGCTCAGCGCCCCAGAGCGCCAACAGTTATTACTTGAATGCAATAATACACCGGTCAATTGCTCGACTGCCGCGTACATGCACGCGCTTTTTGAAAATCAGGCCAACGCGAACGGCGAGGCGACGGCCCTCGTTTTTGAAGGCCAAGCGCTTAGCTACACAGCATTAAATCAAAAGGCGAATCAGCTCGCGCATTATTTAATAAGTGAGAAACAGGTAGTGCCCGACACTTTAATTGGTGTATGCCTTGAGCGTTCATTCGATATGGTCGTCGCTATTGTTGCGATATTAAAAGCCGGCGGCGCCTACGTGCCATTGGACCCAGAGTATCCGCAAGCACGCTTGGCTTACATGTTAGAGGATGCCAAACTCGAAACCGTATTAACGCAAAGTCATTTGTCCGCCACCTTGCCACTAAGTGATACGCAATGCGTGTGCATTGATAGCGCTGAATTCGAGCAACAGTTAGCGCCTTACCCTTTAAGTAACCCTGATGCAAAAGCCTTAGGTCTAAAGCCTAGCCACTTGGCCTATGTTATTTATACCTCAGGCTCTACGGGTAACCCGAAGGGCGTTATGATCGCGCATGCGAACATTGTTAGCGTACTGAGTGGCTTGAGTAAAACCTTTGAGGTGAGGCCTAATGATGCTTTTGGGTTTCTAGCCTCCATCGCTTTTGATATTGCCGTATTTGAACTTTTTTTAAGCCTTTGTAATGGCGGACGCACGATTATCATTCGTCGTGATGCCTTGTTTGATTTTGAGGTATTAGCAGGCCAGTTAAAAGACTGTACCTTATTGCACGCCGTTCCCAGTTTGATGAGCGAGATAAGGGCTTATAAAAATACCCATCCTGAAAGTTTTAACGCGGTGAGAAAAGTCTTTGTCGGCGGTGATTACGTGCCAGCAAGTCTGCTGCGACAGTTGTCCACAACGTTTTCGGATGCCGATGTTGTCGAATTATACGGCCCAACCGAAGCGACGATTCTAAGCTGCTATGCGGTTGTTACGCCCGAGGTGCTTAATTACCCTAATGCCGTTATTGGTACCGGTTTATCTCACAGTTTTATTGCTGTACTTAATTGTGCGGGCGCATTATCGCCAGTAGGCGTTGCTGGTGAGTTACATGTTGGCGGCAACGGTGTTGCTCGTGGTTATTTAAATCACCCAGATTTAACGGGTGAAAAATTTATTGCTAATCCGTTTGCTAATAGTAGCGACGATAAACATCATCTTTCAAATTGCGGGCGTTTATATAAAACAGGTGATTTAGTCCGTTGGTTACCGGATAAAAACGGCTGCCCGACTATTTTGGAGTTCTTAGGCCGTATTGATCACCAAGTTAAAATTCGTGGTTTTCGTATTGAATTAGGTGAGATTGAAAACACCCTGAAGTCTCACGACAGTGTGTCAGAAGTCTTGGTGCTTGCTAGAGCATCAGACAATAACGGCGTCTCCAGTGTTGATGATAAACACCTGATTGCTTATGTCGTACCCGAAGCAGGCTTAAAAGGCGTTGATTTAAAAGATCTTGATTTAAAAGGCGTTGATTTAATTGGTGAGAAAGCCACGGAAATTCAGCCGCAATGGTTCGATACGCTACGCGATCACCTCAGTCAAAGCTTGCCGGATTATATGGTGCCAGCGGCCTTTGTATTATTGGAGAAATTCCCTTTAACGCCGAATGGAAAAGTTGATCGTAAAGCCTTACCAGATGCGACAGTATCCACCCAGAAAAATAGGTATGTTGCCCCGCGCACCGAGATAGAAAAAAACCTGTGCGACGTTTGGCAGCAGGTATTAGGCCTTGAACGCGTGGGTGTAAACGACAACTTCTTCCAGCTTGGTGGCCATTCTTTGTTGGTCATGCAAGTGATTTCCGTCTTGCGACAAAATCATCATGTCACCTTAGTCGCACGTCAATTGTTTAGCGCACCGTGTTTATCTGACCTTGCGCTAGTACTTGAGCAGCACACTGGCGACGGCGCAAACAATAAGGCATTTGTCGCACCGGATTATGCCATCCCCGAAGGCTGTGAACATATCATGCCTGAAATGCTGCCATTGCTAGACTTAAGTGAGCAAGAGATTGCTAGCGTCGTTGCTAACATTTCAGGCGGTGCGGCCAATGTGCAGGATATGTATTCGCTTGCGCCCTTGCAGGAAGGCATATTGTTTCATCATATGATGAGCACAAAAAGTGACCCCTACGTATTGCCAGCCTTGTTTAATATTAACGGGAAGTCCGCCGTTAACGACTTTATTCACGCCCTAGAATTTATTATTCAGCGCCACGACGTATTACGCACAGCGGTATTTTGGCAGGGTTTATCCTCACCCGTGCAAGTGGTGTGTCGCCAAGCGAATTTACCCCTTACATGGTTGCAACTTGATGGCGTGGCCGATATAGAGGCCGAGATGCGCGCTCGTTGCGCCCCTGAGCGCCAGTGGATGAATTTAGGTCAAGCGCCGTTGTTACAACTGCAGATAGCCACAGACGCTCAATCGGATACGTATTTTGTATTGCTGCAATATCACCATCTGATCTCCGATCACGTTGGCCTAGATATTATTCAGCGCGAGTTAGCTTTTTTTGGGGCAGGGCAAGCGGCGCTGTTAGCGCAACCCGTTCCGTATCGTGATTTTGTGGCCCATGCTAAGCATCAAGCCTTGCATCACGATGCCGAAACATTCTTTAGCGAGATGCTCGGTGATATAGACGCGCCAAGCACACCTTTTAATTTGTGGGACGTTAACAGTGACGGCAGCCGTATTGTTGAGATACGTGAGGACGTAAGCACGGATACCGCCACGTCGATTCGTCGCTTGGCCAAAAAGTTATCAATGAGCCCGGCCGTTATTTTTCATGCCGCGTGGGGCATGGTTGTCGGCGCCTGTAGTGGTCGTGATGACGTGGTCTTTGGCACGGTATTATCGGGTCGTCTACAAGGCTCGGCGGGTTCAGAAAATACACTCGGTGTATTTATGAATACCTTGCCTTTGCGAGTCACTTTAAATAATGTTAGCGCCATCGCGTTAATTCACCAAGTACAGAATCTGTTGGTGGACTTATTAGCTTACGAGCAAGCCTCACTTGCTTTGGCGCAAAAWTGCAGTGGCGTCASCGGCGACATGCCGCTGTTTAGTGCAATGTTAAATTACCGCCAYTCAGCAATGCATGTYCATTCGGCKGATACGCCTGAAGGTAGTTTTGATTTTATCTCAGGCCAGCCACAAAGCGATGTTAAATTGCTGACAATGAGCAGTCGCACCACGTATCCATTTAATTTGTCGGTTGATGATTTAGGGCAGGGCTTTGCGCTAGAAGTGCAGATCGATAATTCTGTGAGTGCGGCACGCGTATTAGCCTATATGCAAACGGCGGTCACCGAGTTGCTCAATGCGCTTGAGTCTTCGCCCCAGAAACCGGTGAGTGCTTTATCTATTTTACCGGATACTGAGCGCCATCAATTATTGGTATCGCGAAATAATACCCAAGTGGATTTTCCGCTGGATCTTTGTGTTCATGAATTATTTGAAGCGCAAGTCGCACGTAGCCCAAATGCAGTCGCACTGGTATTTGACGATCAGCAATTAAGCTACGCAGAATTGAATCAAAAAGCGAATCAGTTGGCGCATTGTTTATTGGCAGGCCAGGGGCTGAATAGCGAGCCGCTTGCGCCCGACGGCTTGGTCGGAATTTGTGTTGAGCGCTCGCTAGATATGCTCGTCGGTATTTTAGCCGTACTTAAAGCCGGTGGCGCCTATGTGCCTTTAGATCCAGAATACCCCAAAGCCCGTTTAGCCTTCATGGCTAAGGACGCCAAGCTTAGCACTATATTAATTCAAAGCCATTTACGGGAAGGTATGCCGTTCAGCTCAGATCAAATCCTGTGCTTAGATAGTGACGAATTTATACAGCAATTAAACGCTTACCCGACGGCCAACATCAGTACGGAAAAACTCGGCGTAAAACCCCATCATCTGGCTTACGTTATTTATACCTCAGGCTCCACCGGCGAGCCTAAAGGCGTTATGATTGAGCGCAAAGGGTTTAGAAAT
>NVXL01000166.1 GCA_002746115.1 Alteromonadaceae bacterium | reverse complement strand
GCCACTGTGGGTTAGTGTGCCGCCGTTGAGTGTTAAACCACTGATAACAACAGAGACAAGGGCATCGCCTTCCACATCGGTAAAGTTGAAATCACCGGCGCCAATCACCAGTGCAACATCTTCGCTTGCAACCACGGTATTACCTGTGGCCACTGGTACATCGTTAACAGCAGTAAACGTAATTTGAGCAGTATCCGTATCACTACTGAATGCAGACGTTCCACCATTGGTCGTGGTGTTGGCCGTGCTACCTTGGGTTCCCGTTGACTCATCCCATGCGCGGAATGTCATGGTTACGGCTCCGCCCACATCACCATCCGGGACGAAACGAATCGAGTCAGTTGAGTCTAGTAGGCGAGCGGTGGTTGTAGATGGCGTGCCGAAGTCTGTCCAGCCGCTTCCGGAATCGAATTCCCAATGACCATCGGTATTATCTACATTGGTAACGGCGATGGATTCAATTTGCCAGTCAGAAACCATTGCGCGGTCAGCGGTACCAGAATTTGAAATCGCAACAAATCTACCGTCACCATAAGCAACAGATCTCCAGGAGTTTGCCGTTGCTGCAGTACGTGCAGTCCAGTTGGTGCCATCGGGTGAAGATATCGCGCTACCATTACCGGATACAGCTACAAATAAGCCATTACCATAGGTTACCCCGTACCACAGTTCGTCACTTGGTGGCGCTAAGGTTGTCCAGCTCAAGCCGTCTGACGAAGTCATGATAGTCTTGCCGGCATCTGCCCCGACGTCATCGTCATCGTAAGCTACCGCGACAAAGGTGCCATTACCATAAGTAACCGAATGCCAATCGTTATTGATACCTAACGCGCTGGTATCAATAGCTGTCCAGTTTATACCATCGATAGACCACATAATGCGATGGGTCTCGTCAGTGCTATCCCAATCGAGAGCGACTGCTACAAACATGCCATTACCAAAGGTGATGGATTGCCATTCGCTATCGTTTGGCGTGGTTCGTGACGCCCAGTTGGTTCCGTCGGGTGACGTCATGACTTGATCGTTTGTGCCGGTGGCGGCAACGGCCACAAATAAACCATTACCATAGGTGACGGATTTCCAATCGTTATTTACTGCCGAGTCCGCTGATACCCAAGTTGTGCCATCGGTAGACGTCATGACCTGATTTGTATTGGCGCCATCTTTGGCGACGGCAACCCATGTGCCATTTCCGTATGCAACACTCATCCAGTTTCTGTCTTCTGGTTCTGTTCTCGTTGTCCAAGTAACACCATCCGGCGAGGTAATGATGCCACTCCCAACCAGATCTTTAGATACCGCGACAAACAACCCGTTACCATATTTAACCGTTTGCCAGTTTAAGTCTTGGCCCGTTGTATCACCTGACACAAAGTCGTTAAAAGTACATGAGCCTGAACCCAGGCAAGGTTCGTCTGCATCGGCAATTGATCCGTTTACGATAATGTCAGCGACAGTGTTACCCGCTGAATTGTTTTCATCTTCGGTGATGGTGGTTAATACAGGACTTTCAGTGTTGTTGAGAGTAGGAGCGTCGTTTGTGACGGTAATAGAAGCTGTGTCGGTGGCCGTACTAAATGCCGTACCATCACCGTTGGTACTTGTATCCCCGGTGCCGCCAGAGATTCCTGACATTTCATCCCAAGCGCGGAAGGTAATGGTTGGTGAGCCGATGTAACCCGCACCAGGTACAAAACGAATGGAATCGGTGGAATCTAATAGTCGTGCAGTACTCGTAGTGGGTGTACCGAATGTCGTCCAGCTACCAGCGTCGATTTTGTACTGCCAAACACCGTTAGTGTTATCAACGCTTGTTACTGCCATGGAGGAAAGCGCAGATGCAGCAACCATTGCTCCACCCCCTGTGCCAGCGAGAGAAACAGCAACAATTAACTCACCGTTAGAGGCTACCTTGAACCAAAAATTATTTGTATCGGCGGTGTGCGAGGTCCAAGTAATGCCATCGGGAGAGGTCATCGCTCGGTTAGTGCCGTCATATGCCACAGCCACAAACAACCCATTGTTAACTGTTACGCCTAACCAACCGCTAGCTTCACTTGCACTGCGCGCGGTCCAAGTAATGCCGTCGGGAGAGGTCATCACCCGATTAGTGCCGGTATATGCCACCGCCACAAATAACCCATTGGCGTAGACAACGTCACGCCAATCGTTAGCTTCAGTTGCACTGCGCGAGGTCCAAGTAATGCCATCGGGAGAGGTCATCACTCGATTAGTGCCTCCGTTTGCCACGGCAACATACATCCCATTGCCGTGGGTTATGCCTCTCCAGTCGCTAGCTTCAGATTCAGTACGTGCAGTCCAAGTAATGCCATCGGGAGATGTCATCACCCGATCCCCGGCACCGCTAAATGCCACAGCCACAAATTGCCCTTCGGCATACACGACATCCAACCAGCCGCTATCTACAGGGTTAGTGCGTGAGGTCCAAGTAATGCCATCGGCAGAGGTCATCACCCGATTCCCGGTGCCGGGGTCATATGCCACTGCCACAAACAGCCCATTGCCATAGGTTATGCCATACCAATAGTTATCTGCAGCTGAAGTGCGCGCGGTCCAAGTCACGCCATCGGGGGATGTCATCACTTGGTTCGCTGTGCCGGCGGTATATCCCACAGCGACAAATACCCCATTGCCATAGGCCACGTCTGTCCAATTGTTATTAGCCGCCGAAGGGCTTAGGGAAAAATCAGTCCAATCGGTAATAGAGTTGACCACGATAATGTCACCAACGGTATCACCGGCAGAGTTGGTGTTGTCTGAGGTGATGCTGGTTAGGGTTGGGCTTTCGGTGTTGTCTAGTACGGGGGCTGAGTTTGTGCCGACGATCCATGAGTCGGTTAAGGTACCTTCAGCGAAGTGTGCAATTTTTGGATCAGCATTATCGGTGGTGATCGTGCCGGTAATGGAGCACGAGCCGTCACTAACAAAGTGAACTTTGTTGGAAACGATGGTGCACACGCTGGTGGTATTACTTGATAATGTGACGGAGCGACCATTGGTGTAATAACTTGCTGTTTGCGAATTGTAAACATTGGCTGTGGCAGAAAGATCCAAATCTGGATCAGATGAGTCAGAAGAGGCTGGTATCGTCCACAGAACATGTTGTTTCAGTCGAATGTATTGATATTCATATGATGGATCGTTTATATCGGCATCTGCCCAATACCGTATTCTGCAGCGGGTAAAAGGCGCCGAAGTGATTGAGGTTATTGTGATGGTCCCTTTGTCTGTTTGGTCTGAGCAGCCGGAGCCGGAGTCATTTCCATTGGACATGGCGCAACCGTCATAAGCATCAAGTTCGGCGTTATTTCCACAGACTCCGCTTCCCGCTTTTGCTTCTACAAGATCCCACGAATCTCCAACGTCAGCGGTATAATTATCAAAGTTCTCGTCTTCAGTACCCTGGTACCAACCGCCGTCAGCATCGCCTCCGGGTGAATTACTAATTTTAAGGTCTGTATCGCCTGCGTAAGAAAAAGTTGAAGCAAGTAGGGAGGCTATTAGTAGAGGGGCAAACGAAAGCTTGGAAGGTCTTTTCAAGGAGTTATTTAGAGTTTTGTTTTTGTGGTGATTGGAATAGTTTTGTTTCTGGCACAGAGAAACAGATGAAGAGCCCGTTAAAAGGCAAACCATAAAATTAAAGAGACTGTAGATACTAAGCAGTAATCTACTCAAGCAGGTCTCCTTGTAACTTCCGTACTCTTCGTTTCAAAAAACATCCCTCACAAAAAACTGCTGTGAACTGCGGGTAATTGTCGCTAATAATCTGAACTTCCAGAAAACAGCGGACAGGTATAGCACGTTCCACCATAAATAATAGTTTGTTTAGTTTACATGTACAAATTAGATAAGTTCATGAATGTTAACGCTTTGTTAATGATGGTTGGTTTTTATATATGGTTATATCTGTAAGTTATATATACCAATAACTAAGACGCGCAAACATTGGGGAATGGGTGTTATAGCGCCATTAATCTGACGGAATATTAATTTCCGTTAGACCTGAAGGTTTTTTAGATTATTTTGCTATTAGCGCTATAGGAAATTACTTGGCTCGACTTCGTTGAAATATCGCAGTCAGTCGTTAGGCGTGGTTACTAATTGGAGGTAAGGAGGGTTAACAACGATTAAGTGAGGTGCCGTCTTGTACGGAAGTGTATCGACATTAGCATTATAAATAGTAGTGCTAGTGGGTTAATGCTTCCGCCACCGCTAGCTCCATCAGCGTCGCTAGTACCGGAGTCGATAGCGATATTATCGAGTTGATTTTCAGTGTCACCATTAACGGATCCGTCAATAGTATTTGCAATGTCATCAACATCGATAGGCTCAGATGCCTCAGGTAGGTAGTTGCTTGATCCTATACCAACTAATAATGGGATAGCACCATTCATCGACGTGTCTCGGTCGTTAGGGCCGCCATCGGTAATGTTAAGTTGTAAACAATACGCACCTTCTACAAAGCCTGCAGTATAACTCTCATCACCTGGTACGGGGCAAGAACCAGGGCTTCCCATCGCTGAGCTAACGCTATCCGTTGAGGAGGTGTCCATATAGAACCAGCTAAGGGTAATGTGATCAAACAGTAGTACGGCAGCACTTGTGGTTTGGGGTTTATTGAGCGGAATAACCACATTAACCATATCACCAGCACTTGGAATATTAACGACATCGATATCAAACATATTCGGTGTTGCCGCTATGTTGGTATTTTCACTGGTATCTCCGGCTGTAATAGGGAAATCCTGATTGATGTAGTTAGTAAGCTGCTCGCTAGTAATAGTACTGATCTGGTTGTTGCCCATGCGCGCAATAAGTCCAGCACGAACGCCTACACCATATTGCAGTTGCACGTCATACGGAATATCAGCTGTGATAGTGGTGGTAAGTCTTTCTTCAGCACCCATTGATCCATCAGATGAATCAAATGCATTGATGATGCCATCAGAGTCATCATCTTGTACGCCCGCGTCTGAAACACTAAATATCTGGCTAGTGCTAGAGGATAGAAGTTGTCCCGCAATCGTTTTGCTAATCGTAAGCGATACAGTGTATAAACCGTCGCTTAATCCACTAACGGATATACGTTGGCTGCTAGTGTCCATAATGAGGGCACTAGGTTCCGCGTTCAGTATTGCAGAAACGTCCCAGTCAAATGTTGGGTATGGCGCTTGATAGCCACCTAGCTGGGCAAATAGATCAACGTCACCGCCACCTAGGTCTTGGCTATTAATCCAAACAACCGGTGTAGAATTTACCAGCGGGTTGCTGCCTTGGGCAATTTCTGCAATGTCGGTGATGCCGTCGTTATCAGTGTCTTGGTTTGCTACAACGCTAGTGGTGTCGCCAGATAAGTACAACTCAATCGCGTCAGTGATACCGTCGCCATCACTATCACCGGTGAGCGCATCATTAATGGCTGAAAATGGATCGGCCAAATCAGCGCTTAGTGTCAGCTCTAAAATATCCGGTAGGCCGTCGTTATCTCTGTCTAATTGAGAAGTATCAAGACCGTCATTAATGGAACCTGTTAAATACGCTTCAATCGCATCACTCACGCCATCTTGATCAATGTCAGATTCGTTGGCTAACAGTGGATCAGAAGCCAATCGAACTTCTAAGGCATCGCTGTATCCGTCATGATCGTAGTCAGAGGTATCATCAATGTTGTTGAACGCATAATAGGTGGATAGATAGTATTCCACGGCATTAGTCACGTTATCGCCATCGTCGTCGCCAGCGCCATCTACAATGGGTAGATCAACCTGATTAAAATTGGATTTGATAGCGGTTAATTCGGTAACGTCAGGAATGCCATCGCCATCGGTATCGGTTTCACTGTCACTGTCAATAGAGCCACCGGTATTGTCAAAGAAGTATTCCACCGCATCAGAAATACCATCCATGTCGGCATCGATGTTGCCATCGATTACCGGGCTGTGTATGGCCAAGAAATCACTGCCTAAAATGATTTCAGCATAGTCTGGCAGGCCATCGCCATCAGAATCGGTATCCGGTTGAACATTACTGTCTCCACCCGCTTCGGAAATCGCAGTTTCAATGACATTTGAAATGCCATCGTCATCAGTATCAACAGCATCGACCATGATTGTACTAGTTTCGGTGTTGCCTGCTAGGTCAGTGGTTATAACGATTAGCATTTCACCGTTGGAGAGGATTTCTGTAATAGGGCAATGATACTCACCAGTGATTGGATCAGTGGCTACGTTGCCGCATAAGATGTTGCCGTCCGCATCCATCACGTCAATCGTCGAACCAATGGGGCCTACGCCATTAATAAAGTGGCCATCGGTTGCTGCTACTACAGCGGGCCCGCCTTCGACAAAGTTAATGGTTTCGTTATCCGTCATAGCATCGCCATTTATTGATCCGTTGACGACGGTGGTTTGCACAACGCTGTTGCTAATGGTGAAGGTATAGGTACCGTCTAATTGGTCAATGACAAGGCTAATGCTTGCGTCATTGTCGTCGATTAATACAACAGTATGGCCTCCAGTGGTAATCTCGTTGCCGAAAATGTCATACGTTTTTACCGTGAGTAACGACATGTCGTTACCATTTGCGGTAACGACGGAAGGTGAGGCGGTAAGGGTAGAGTGAGCAGCGGATACCGGCCCAGGAATAAAGTTAATGACAGCCGTGTCAATTGTAGCGGTAGCGCTAACGGTAGCACTAATGGTTACTGCTTCCGCGACAGTGTTTGTGACGTTTGCAGAGTAAGTACCGTTACCATTATCGGTAGTTATGGTGATAATGGCGCCGCCAGTCGTTGAAAATAGAACCGCTAACCCTGAGGTGGAAACATTGTTGTCATAGACATCCTTAAGTTGGGCAGTGACGGTTGATTTTGTGGCCCCATCGGCGGTTACCGCTGCTGGAGATGCAGTAATGAGAGTTTGCGCAACGACCATTGCCCCCGGTGTAAATGTAACGTCAGCAGTATCCGTAATGGCATCACCGTTTAGCGTACCGTTAATAGTAACGACTTCTGCAACTGTGCTCTGAATGGTAGCGGTATGGGTGCCATCACCATTGTTAGTGACTGCAGTAATGGTTGCGTTTCCGCTTTGAGCCAAGATTATTGTACCGGTGCCGGTGGTAATATTATTATCTAGGGCATCTTTTAGTTGCACGGTAATGAGTGATGTCGCTATATCATTGGCTGTGATAGAGGCCAAGCTCACCGTTATAATTGTTTGTGCAGCGGTTGGAATATTAGGACTAAAGGATATGGTATCTGTGGCGGCAATGGTTGGGCCATTCATTGTGGCGCCAACTGTAACTGTTTCTGAAGCGGTGTTAGTAACGGTGGCAGTGTAAGTACCATCACCATTATCTGAAACGGCGCTCACAACAGCGCTACCTGTAATGGTCACCACAACGGTTTCTCCACCAGTGGTTAAGTTGTTTCCTTGAGCATCTTCGGTTAGAACCGTTACGGTGGTTGTGTTGACACCGTTAGCAACAACCGAACTTGGCGAACTGGAAATGGTAGTTTGCGCTAAGGTCGCAACACCCGGCGTAAACGTAACTGCAGCGGTATCGGTAATATTAACAGCATTCAACGTTCCGCTAATGGTGATTGCTTCCGCTACAGTACCGCTAATGGTTGCGGTATAAGTACCATCGCCATTGTCGCTAATGGTGCCAATAGTCGCGCTATCTGTTTGGTTTAGCACTATAGTATCGCCACCTGTTGTGATGTTGTTGCCTTGTGTGTCAACTGTTTGCACGGTAACAACGGTAGTGGTGCCGCCGTCGGTAGTGACAGAACCCGAAGCGACGGATATGGTTGTGTTGGTTGCAATTGCTGCACCTTGCGTAAAGGTCACCGCAGCGGTATCGGTAATAGCAACCGTATTGAGTGTGCCGGTAATAGTAATGGCTTCAGAAACAGTATCACTGATCGTGGCTGTATAAGTTCCATTACCGTTATCGACAACGATGCTAATTGTTGCACTACCGTTTTGAGCGAGCGCAATGGTCTCGCCACCAACGATAAGATTGTTGCCTTGAAAGTCCACGGTTTGAACAGTGATAGTAGTAGTTGCTCCACCGTCAGTTGTGACAGAAGCTGACGCCACAGAGATTGTTGTATTGGCTGTCGTTGCAACACCTTGGGTAAAGGTTACGTTTGCAGTATCGGTAATGGCTATAGTATTTAGCGTGCCACTGATAATAATCGCTTCTGCAACCGTGTCACTGATGGTTGCTGTGTAAGTACCATTGCCATTATCGGCAACAACACTAATGCTTGCGCTGCCGTTTTGGGTTAAGACAATGGTGTCGCCACCGGTTGTTAAATTGTTGCCCTGGCCATCAATTGCCTGCACGGTGATGGTTGTGGTAGCGCCGCCATCGGTAGTGACGTTGGTGGCTGCC
>NVXL01000165.1 GCA_002746115.1 Alteromonadaceae bacterium | reverse complement strand
CCTCGGTGGCACCACCTAAGCTCACAATTTTGGCGTTTGGTGCAATTTTTTGAATATCTGCCGATAATCGCAAAGGAATCCAGTCACCACTCAATAGTACCAATCGTAGCGAAAGCAATTGGACATCCTGTCGCATTGCTACTTCAACTAGCAATGTCATCAGCGCCGGTGCTGAATTCCATATAGTCACCTCAAACTGCTTCATCATATCCAACCAATGAGCCGGATTGAAAACCGCCTCCGGATTGGGATAGACTAACGTTGCTCCCGCATCCAATGCGCCAAACACATCGTAAACAGAAAGGTCGAAACTATATGCCGACACACCAAAAATGCAATCACCATTACCAACGTCAAATCGTTGATTAATATCTTGTATAGTATTTACAGCACCTTGATGATCAATTGCGACGCCTTTTGGACTTCCCGTAGAACCGGAGGTATAGATGATATAGGCCAGATCAGACTCGTCAACCTCGGCAAAAGTCTCCTCAGGGTTGATATCCGTTTCAGACCCATCTATCGTTATTACGACAGCGTCCTCAATCAGTTCGAGTTGTTTACAATACTTATCTTGGGTAAGCACTAGCTTGGCGTTGCTATTAGTAATTAGATATTGGCATCGCTCCTGCGGTAGCTCAGGGTTGATAGGAATATAGGCAGCCCCAGCTTTCAGAATTCCGTATAATACAGGCAGTAGCTCTATTCCTCGCTCCATAACGAGTGCAACTTTGTCGCCAGGTTGAATTCCCTGCTTTACTAAAAGCGATCCAATGCCATCGCTCCACTCTCGCAATTGCTGATAGGTCAACGACCCAGTATCGGTAATCAATGCCAGGGAATCCGCACAATCGAAATCCTCAACAAATAATGCGGAGTGCAACAATCCCCCTGCAAGCACTAAGCTAGATTCATTACAAATCTGTCGAGGAATAAGATCGTTAGCTGGTAATACATTGATATTTACTCTACGCCAATAATCGGGATCATTTGCCAGCGCCAAAAATAGACGTTTATACGCACTCCACATGGTATCAATCATTCCCTGTGGAAAATATTCCTCCAATAGATCCCATACTGCATAATAGCTTCCATCTAGCAGTTCCCAAAATTGGTGGTCAAGCAAAGTCTGCGATGTTTCCAGACAGCTGAACTCCGGTTTATCGTAACCGCCCATGAATATGCCACTACCGACCACATAAGGGCATGGACTGGTTCCCATTTCGCCTTTCAACCGATTCAGTTCTCGCATCACCTTGGTTCCCCCCCAATTGAGTTGGGAGGAATCGGATAATACTTGCTGCTGAATCCTAAGAGCGTGCTGTACAAAAGTCGCCTCGTCACGGAAATCTATCTCTAAAGGATAAAGGGAGGCAAAATTTCCAAGGATATCCTTTATCTGCGGGTGGATTGGTAGTCGCCTCGTCATCATATGACTAAGAATAAAATAGTCATTGCCACTCCAGGTCGCCATAATCTTTGCATGTGCGGTTAAAATTGCATTGGAAGCGGTTAAACCATGCAGCGATGCGTTGTCTTTGAAGCGTTGCCAGGTTTGATGATCTACATAAAATTCACGTCGATTGAGCTTCGCTCGGCAGCGACGTTCTTTGCCTGCCACTAGGGGTATTTGAGGTGGGCCAGGCAAGTTTTCCAGTCGATCTAACCAATACTTACGTGATTGTTGACCTAACTCCGTCTCATCCAATTTTTCTAACGCTAGAATTGCATCTCTTATACCAATCTCAAGTGGTTCCAATACCAAACTTGGTTGGTGATAGTAACTCCATATTTCTTTCATGAACTTAGTAGTACCGAGTCCATCCGAATAGAAATTATTATTATTGTAGTGGATCCTCGCTCTATCAATTCCACCTTCAGTCCAAGTAGATAGCTGCAGATCAAACCACGGCCATCTATCCAGAGGAAGCTCTGAACGCATCATGCTATTTCGAATATTCATCAATTCGACCTCTAGCTCACCGCCAGAAATATCACCAAAATCATTGACTTTTATCTCGAGTTCAGGCAACGAATCAAGTAGCTGCAATTGACCCTGATCATTCATTAATACCAATTCATGTCGATGGCGTTGTAGCGCCTTATTCCACGCAGCCTGATAGCGAACGCGATCAAGATTATTGTGGGTATCTTCCATGTAATAATGGGGTCTTACCTGAAACTCCATGAATGCATCATTGGCCAAATAGAAAGCCACTTGTAGATCCGACAACGGGAACTGCTGGTATAGATTCACGCTGTCATGAACAAGTTGCGGTAAATCACTGCCGGCTGATTCTTTGTCTAAACTGGCTTTTTTTAGCCACTCAACAATCTGGTCCTTATTGTCTTTCAGCTTCAACTGTAAATCGTAAGTTAACACTCCCTTGGGTGCACGTATCTTTAAAGCATCATCCTCCAATCTTAAGTAAATATTTTTCTCTGAAAGGATTTGAAGTAGTTCAGAAATACTCATATAACAAATGTCTCCATATCGTCACTTTCAATTTCAGATTCGTTACTTAACTCTCGAAGCAATACTTGTTCGTATATAATCTCAACCACCTGAATAACTTTTTTGCTACTAATAAACTTTTCTGCTGGAATTGATACTTCTAACAATCGTTGAATATGTCCACGTAACTCCATCACCATCAACGAATCGAAGCCCGCTTTGCTGAGTGATAATTGGGAGAACGGTTTGGACTTGGTATCTATACGGGACTCACTCGTTCGCATTATGTTTGCGACCAAGGTTCTCAACAAATTTAATAATATGTCACTGGAATCCGCTTTTGGAATAAAGGCGATGGTTGCCAGATCGGCTAACATCTCACTGGAAACCTCTTCGTCTTTATTGGTTTTCTCGCTATTTATCAGTCCAAAATGTTCAAGTTGCTGGTCAGAGGCTCTTATTGGCATGATTTGACTATAAGGCGATGCCATTACGTCAATCATGGTAAGTACACCTTCCTCCTCGAGAATTGGATCGACTCCCTGCGCAGCCATCAATTGTTTAAAACCACTAGCATTCGACAATCCTACGTCGCCCCAGTACCCCCAATTGATCGTCTTACTGGGGACGCCTTGAGAACAAAGATAATGTGAAAAGGAATCCATAAAAGTTCCACCTGCCACGTAATTTGCCTGGCCAGGGTTAAAACGCAGTGACGCTGCGGAAGAGTAAAACTGGATGAAATCTAACGGCTCATTACGCACAGCTTCATACAAAACGATACTTGCTTGGACTTTAGGCGACAATGCCGCATCAAAGGACTCCTCATCCATATTTTCCAAGACATTATCCCGTAACACGGCAGCCGCGTGTATTACACCGTTAATTTCCCCAAATACATCGTGTACCTCCTCAACTACCCGCGCCAGTGATTTAGCATTGGCTGCATCCGCTTTACAATATAAAACGTCGCCCCCAAGTGACTTTATATCTTCAGCCTGTTGTTGTTGATCTTGTGATAGAGCTCGCCTACCCACCCAGACAATGCGTGCTTGATATTTTTTAGCTAAAACACGGCTTAGGATCTGCCCCACTCCGCCGGCACCACCAAGAATTAAGTAAACGCCACATTTACGTAAAGGCACACTACTAGGGTTGGGTTGAGCCACGTCAATTTCAGTTAAACCACGAACAAAACGCTTGTTATTTCGATAAGCAACAATAGGTGTTTTTGAACGGTAGTTTTCCCTATTAATCCAATCAGCAATTTTTTCCACATCGTCTTCTCTGTCTACATCGACATTGACAAACTCGACATTGGAATTTTCGTTAGCAAATACTCCTGCCAATCCTATAGCAGCTGCAAACCATGGATTGATTACTTCCGATACTTGTGTTGCGTGAGAATTATATGTAATCAGCTTCAGTTTAAGTGCTCGAGAATTTGAAACTTTTGAGGATTTCCAGGCAGCAATAAAGTAAAACAATGCCTTCACACTATACGCTTGCATCATTGAAACCTTCTCGACACTAGGTAACGTTTCTTGGTGAGAGCAGTCAAACCCACATATAAAAGTCAATTGTCCAACATCGCTATATTGTTCCAACAACTGAACAAATGAAAGATTGTCGGCAACATCAACCTGACATTCACCCTCCGTAGGAAAATATGTTTTTTCTCCAAGTAGAACCAGAGCAATTTGTTGGTCATCGTTATTTTCAGATAGCTTCCTAGCCACTATTGCATTTTCTTCGGTATACAGAATAAGTGATGATTCACTGTTGTTGATGGTTGTATTTCCCACCTCCAAGGATTCTTCTGACCATATAGGAGAATAACAAGGAATAATTCTCGATCGCTCTTTCAAGTTAACAAAATTGGCAGCCCTAATTGATTCACATCTTGCTACCACCTCATTGTGTTCATTTTTGAAAACAACATTACAATAGTATTCGCCATCAATAGACAACGAATGATCAAACGAAACATCTATATTCACGGCAGAATCGGCTACAAAACCCCCTATCCAAATACGCCCAATACCGGCAGGAACCAGTTTTTCTCCATCTTTTAATAATGGTCGTAACAAAATCATGACCGCATGAAACGCAGAGTCTAACAATATAGGATGAAGGATTGTGTTGGCGTGTATATCGACATCGTTGGGTATTTTTAGAATCGCAGTAACAAAATCTTTACCTATTGTTGCCTCTACTAACCCCTTAAACTGCGATCCATAATTTAGTTGTTTAGAGGACAGCCAGGCATAGTGATCATCGATATCCACTGAATTCCCCAGCATACCGAGATTACGTTTATCGGCCGCACTCTGGGTTTTTTCTACTAGTTCTCCCCGAGCATAACAATCCCATGAAGCGCCAATTTCTCTCGCCCATACTTCTATGCAACACTCAGCTTCTTTTTGAAAGATGTGAGTTTGCAGCTGAGTTTCTTGACCTATTTCTAATGGACGTACGAATACAACATCTGCCAGACATTTATCTTGGTAACCAGCTTCCCGCTTGGCTACCAACATTATTTCAATATATGCGGCACCTGGAAAAATAATACTATTTCCTATTCGATGATCATTCAGGTACGCAGGCATTGCTGGTGATATTGTCACCTGAAAGAAATGGCTTTCGCTCGCAGCGACACTCAGTTGATTGCCCGTTAACTCATGAGCACTATACTGTCCGGCTTTAGCCTGACTTTCTCTATCGTGCCCAGCAATATCTAGCCCAATTCTATCTCGACTAACTAGATTCTTTGCCAAATTGTCAAGCCAGTATGACTGTCTATCAAAAGCGTATGTAGGCAAGTTAGTCTTTCTAAAACAATCTCCATATAGCGCAGATAAGGTTATACCGTTATAACCCGTACAATAGAGGCCTGACACGGCCTGCAGGAAATCACTAACATCCTCAGACTCGCCTTTTACACTTGGAAGGACATCGATGACGCCAACTAAATCACATTGTCTTACCAATACGGATAACACAGAAGACGGGCCAATTTCTACGATAACATTGGCTGACAGATCACCCAGTGTCGCAACACTTTGGTGGAATTTTACCGGTTGCATAATATGCTTTAACCAATATTCAACCGTTGCAATTTCCTCACCAATAACGTCACCGGAAACATTCGATATCAGGGTTTTTATGGGTGACTTAAACGAAATTTTTTCAAGCACCTTACGAAACTCAGGTAACATCAAATTCATCATACGCGAATGAAAGGCATGTGATACTTCTAGTCTTTTTGTTCGATAGCCGCAATCATCCAAAACACGCTCTGCTTGCGCAATGTCAGTGACTTCTCCACTCAGCACAGTTATTCGAGGTGAGTTATAGGCTGATACATCAAGATTAATCGACGCAATATCTAACGCCGATGATAGTTTTTCGCCACTATCAAAGACTGCGAGCATGGCCCCTTGCTCACAAATATCTACCATTAACCGCCCACGTAGCGCTATTAATCGCAGTCCTTCTTCAAGAGTAAAAACTCCAGCCAAACATGCAGCAACGTATTCTCCAACACTGTGCCCTAGCAACACCTGTGGCTCCACGCCAATGGATCGCCATAAACAACATAACGCGTATTCAAAGGAAAAAATAGCAGGTTGTGTGTAATTGGTTTGATTGATTAGTGTCGTATTCTCTCCGAAGACTATTTCTAGAAGACTAACATCCATATATTCACTAAGAATTCCATTACACTCGTCAAAGGCATTACGAAAAACCGGATAACGAGAGTACAGTTCTTTACCCATGCCGAAATATTGCGAGCCTTGGCCTGAGAACATAAATGCTAATCGAATATTTTTTCCAAATTCCTGCCTTATACAAATATCATCTTCATCAGATATACCTCCACCTACAAACAAACGCAGCTTTTTCCCAAGTGCATCTTTTGTTTTAGCTTTCACCGCAAGCCTATCGGAGAATTCATTATTCCTGCTAGTTGAAACGTTGTAGCACAATGTTTCTAAATCAGTATTAGTGGCAGCAAGGTATTCTTCGTACTTCCGTGACAACTTAGTTAGCGATGATGGGCTATTTGCAGAAAGTAGAAATAGGTTATCGTGATCTGATAGAGGCAATCTATCTCGAATTTTTTTATGCGTTCTATTAGGAAACTCTTGAAGTACAAGGTGGGCATTAACACCTCCAAATGAGAACGCGCTAATCCCCGCTGTTCTGTTAGAATCATCATTCACAGACCATTCCCGTGAATCTGATGAAATCACAAAATTATCCATATTTATTCGAGGGTTAACCTTAGAAAAATTAGCCTGACCTGGAATAGTTTTATTTTTTAGCATCAGTATTAACTTCATCACACCAGCGATACCTGCCGCTGATTCTAAATGTCCAATGCTCGATTTAACCGCACCTATATTTAATTTCTTGTCGCCTTGAAGCCCCTGTTTAAATACCTCGTTAATAGCTCCCGTCTCAATAGGGTCTCCCAATGGAGTTCCCGTGCCATGACATTCGATATACGACACACTCTCCAATTTCACCTTAGCGTTACTATACGCCTGCCTTAACAACGCTTGTTGCGATAATCCATTGGGCGCTGAAATCCCATTACTACGACCATCCTGATTAACTGCAGAGCCTTTAATCACCGCTAATATATTGTCTCCATCACTCACAGCACGCTCTAGGGATTTAAGCACAACTAGTCCACAGCCCTCTCCCCGCACGTAGCCATCTGCACTCTCATCGAATGTATTGCATCGACCAGAAGGTGATAGTGCCTGACTTTGTGATAGAGCTATCGATGCATCTGGCAACAAAATCAAATTCACCCCTCCCGCTAGGGCAAGATGACATTCATTGTTACGGATCGATTGACAGGCATAATGGATTGACACTAGAGAAGATGAGCACAACGTATCAACCAATATGCTGGGACCTCGAAAATCAAAGGCGTAGGAAAGTCTATTTGGTAACATACCTAAGTCACTGCCCGTCACACTATTCGCACTGAAACCTTGGCTTGTCGACTTCTGTAAATCCCAATATTCGGCTTTACAGGCACCAATAAATACACCGGTATTGCTGCCTGCCAATTCCTTCATGGAGATACCCGCATACTCAACCGATTCCCAAGCAACCTCAAGCAATAGTCTCTGCTGTGGATCTAGTGTTATCGCCTCTGCCGGAGAAATTCCAAAAAAATCTGCGTCAAACTGTGCAATGTTTCTAATGAATCCACCATACCGACTTACCGTTTTTCCTGGCTGACAAGGAGTTGGTGAATAGTATCGATCTACGTCCCAGCGTTCCGTTGGTGTTTCACTTATTACATCATTACTATCGACTAGTACTTTCCAAAATCTACTGGGGGAATTTGCACCAGGAAAACGACACCCCATTCCTATAATAGCAATATCGTTATCACTAATGGATTCTTTTTGTTTTGTATCCATTACRCTTCAACCTCTTCTAGAATTCTATTTTTAATGCCTAGATTTTCAAGGTAATCAACCAATGTTTTTATCGTTGGGTAATCCCAAATTAATGTTTCTTCAAGAACACAGTCAAAATCTTCTTCCAATTCACCAACAAGAACAACTGCGCCGACAGAATCTAACCCAAGCTCGTAGAAAACAGAATTTTCACTAATTTTATTTTCCGATATATTTAGATAACGTTTCTACCAATTCACGACCCACCCAAATATATTATCTCTAGAATTCATACCTTGTCCTTATTTTTAACTTCCAATACCTTTCGATAAAACCTATTCAATGCTAGGTTTCTACCAAGCTCTCACCACCAGAAACGTTGCTGTACGGACCGCCAGAAACGACCGTACCTCCTCCGTCTTGAATTACCCAAGTAGATTCGGAGCCCCAACAATCCGTGTCAAAATTCAATGTCATTCCTACTCCTCCTGCAATCGCAGAAAAGGCAGATGAACCAGCATCATTACCCGAATTTGCATCGGTTT
>NVXL01000164.1 GCA_002746115.1 Alteromonadaceae bacterium | reverse complement strand
TGTGCCTCGCTTCGCGCAGTTTGGCGTAAAAATAGGGGTCATAAAAATAGGGGTCAAAAAATAGGGGTCAAAAATAGGGGTCAGGTCTTGAATTGTGAATGCCCACTGCTATGCTATAAACCCCTATGCCTAGACCAGTAAGAATTGAAATTTCAGGCGCCTTATATCACGTTACTTCTTGGGGGAGCGCAAGGGCGGAATCTATCTATCTGAACAATATAGTTTGAACAGAAGCATTGACTTAATGAGATTTGACTTTTTATTGATCATCTAATAATTTTTTTAAGAAAATTGGGTAGGCCACCAGAGATACTAAAACCATCACAAAAGCTATGGTTAAAAACAGCAATTTATGACTAAAGTCATTGGGTAACAAAAGAATCAGAGCTATAGAAATTGCACCACGTGAACCCGAAAAATTAAGTAACCAGAAGTCCTGGCGGGTAATTTTTTGTTCTTCAATATACAAAAGAGGACTTAGGATACCGAGTGCAATAAATCGCGACATAAATAGCATAACAACCACTAAAGCTACAAAAGTAATGGTTATGATCTCCAGTGATGCCTGCGAGAAAAAACTTGCCCCAAGTAAAAAGAAGAGAATACTATTTACAATGTATTCTAGGTAATCCCATATCTGCTCTTGAGCGACTTGCACTTTATCATTATCTTCATCGGGACGATAACCAAATGCGAGAGCCGCTGCGAAGACAGCAAGTACACCAGGTAAATGATACGTTTCCGCTAGGAGGAAGCTTGCAAAAGCAAGAGCAAGTGTAATATTCACAGTAAACGATGGGGCTTTATTTTTCCATGTGCGCAATAGAAAACGAGCAAGCCCTCCAAGTACTATCCCCAGCACAAGAGCCCCTAAAATATTAACAATCAATTTACCCCCGCTCAGTGCGAGACTCACCTCCTCTGCGCCAAATATCATTACTGAAAGGGTTGAGAAAACCGCAACAACAAAACCATCATTAAGGATTGATTCGCCTTCAATGAGCATTTTTTTCTCAGTGCTGAGATCTTTAGCGTCATGCAAAATCGCACTGACAGCAATAGGATCTGTAGCCGAAACGATAACGCCCAAAAGTAGTGATTCAAGGAGTGGAATATGAAATACCCAATAGAGAGCGATAGCCACGCCAACCGTGCTGATAATAATACCCAGCGTCGCTAGAATCACCGATTCTTTAAGCACTTTGCGAAAATGATGCAGACACATTTTCTTAGTTGCAGCGAAAATAAGAATGGGAACCAACACAAAAAGAATGATGTTGGGGTCAATATAAAGTTCAGGGAGAGCGAGTAGCTCAAAATGACTCAAGGCACCGTATATAATACCAAGACACAAAACCCAGATAACACTGGGGAATAGCATTAATCGCTCAGAGTAGTACGAGAGCGCATTAAGGGCTACGAGGCCAGAAATAATAAATATTATAAGGGTGATTAATGATATGTCATGCATTTTTTAAAATAAACCTTTTAGAGTGTAAAATTAGCGCATTAATTTAGATATATTATATAGCTGGTGCCATCATCTAAATATCCCTATCCTCTTGTTTCAGTTCAACTTCCTATCTCGTTACGTGCATGTTCCTTATTTGACCGGGCGGTGGTTGTACAGCCGTAACCCTAAAGTAATGATTAACGTCGCCGATGTCAATATGGCCAACCAGAGTAGGTGATAATGTTTGGTGCTATTTGTTGCTTGTAATGGAATATCAAGTTTTGTGCCGAAAGCGTCTATTGAAACTAAGTGGGTTTGCGAGACTTGTATAAATATCGGAGTCACCCATTAGGCTTTTTGTCAACTAAAGTTTAAAAAATATTCTCCCAACCAAACGGGTGTTTGTCGATTATCAAGATCGTTGACAATATACACCCGGTCTTTCATTCGGTAAGTGTCACGTTAAATTGTGCACCAGTCACCCATCAGGATTAAGCAGCCACTTATTGAGCTGCCTTGGCTTTCGCCCCAGAAAAACCTCGGTACCATACGTCAGTCCAACTGAAATGACAGATCTGTGGCCTGTAAAAATAGGGGTCAGGTCTTGAATTGTGAATGCCCACTGCTATGCTATAAACCCCTATGCTTAGACCAATAAGAATTGAATTTTCAGGCGCCTTATATCACGTTACTTCTCGCGGAAACGCAAGGGCGGACATCTATCTGTCTGAACAAGACCGCTCAGATTGGTTGGGTGTACTTGGTGATGTATGCCGGCGCTATAATTGGGTTTGTCATGCATATTGTTTAATGGGTAATCACTACCACTTACTTGTCGAAACACCGGAATCAAATCTGTCATTGGGGATGAGGCATTTGAATGGTGTGTATACCCAAAAATTCAATCGTAAACACGGATGCGTCGTATCGGTAGCGTCCTATCTGATCTTGCGCGATGGGTTTCGCGGGCAAAGCATCGGAAAGCGGCTGTTTCGGTTAGGTGTTTTATTTGTGATCAGTAAAAAGCGCTGTAATGTTAAGGCTGCAGTTTTTAGAAGCTACCATTTTGCAATATTTTTTATTATTGCCATTAAAAATATTGAGACCGCTACTGTAGTACTGTTGATGCTAATCGTATTAGATCTCTTCCTTATAGTATTTACATCCCAAGGAAGTTTAAGTGATCGGTTTGCAAAGACTGCTGTTTACAGGCGATCATCCAAGGCGTAGAAAGCCCCTAGTCACCGCGAGGTCATTGTATGTCAATAATGGGTGTAGATCAGCAGGCAATATTAGGGGCGGGCTTTGAATCATGAACCCCTTTGCTATACACGTAAACCCCTATGTTTAGACCAATATTTGGGGATCTAGCAGCTAAGAAAATGGCTCGTGCGCTTTGGGTGGCTATTCGCTACCAGCTTTAGGGTTAAAAGCGCATATAGGCGTAGGGTATACTATAGGTATGGGGTAGAATTCCACGAAATACGATAGTCAACCCATTGCATGCGATAAACTAAGCTGATTTAGATGACGGGTATCACTGAAGAGCACTTACGAGATTTTCATAACACCTTGGATGGTTCCGGTTTACAAGCACTGGAGCAAGGCGATCCGTACTATATTCCTGTGTTAAAAAACCGCCAAGATCCAATCTTGGAGCTACAGCAAAGCATCCACTGGGCATCAAGCGAAAGTGTGAACCTGTTATCCGGTTTTCGGGGCAATGGCAAAAGTACTGAGTTGCGGCGGTTAAAGCATTTGTTAACGCAGCAGGATCATTATGTACTGCTGGTGGATATGAACCAGTACATTAATATGACCAAACCCTTGGATATTAGTGATTTTATCCTCTCTTTGGTGATTGCGGTTAGTGAGGCCGTTAAGGACGAATTTGACGGTTTAAACGAAGGGTATTGGGAGCGTTTGTGTCAGTTTCTTAGCTCGGACGTTGAGATTAGCAGTGTTACCGCAACCCTGGGCTTTGCCAAACTTGGGGCTCGTTTGCGTGCGGAGCCCAGCTTTAAACAGCAGGTTCAGCAACAATGGGATTTATCGGTCTCGCTGGATAATGTCGGTGAAGTCGCGCAAGCGCAGGGCGAATGGTCGCGAGCGGGAGAGATGTATCAGCAAAGTCGGGATATCAGAGAGAAGCTAGTAGAGCGTCTGGGAGAGACGCCGGAGGGGCTGCGGGATTTATCGATCTCGCTAATAAAAATGGGGGATGCTGCCCTTGCCATGGAAGAATGGAATAAAGCGGAAAAATACTATATTGAGGGTCGCAGTATTGTTGAACGCTTGAAACAGCGCTTTCCTGAGATAAAAAATTACGTAGAAATGCATGAGCATTTTCAACAGCTATTACAGAAGCTCGAAGACGAGAAAAAATGATAGCGTCCCTTACATCACCTTTCTTAATTATCTAAATACTACCGCCAACAGATACCAAGTGACTATAATCAACCCACGACCGGGATGTGCCTGAGACCGCTTGGGAGCTATTAAAGAGTCAGGTTTTTCTAGGGGATGAAAAATTCGTCAATAAGATACAGGAATTGATTAATTCTGATAAAAACCTGGATGAAGTCCCTTCTGGCCAGAAAATAAAGTTACCAAAGCCGATTATTAAGAATGTTGAAGAGTCAAAATTCAAGACTTGACCCTAATTTCTTGATGTCTGAGCCACTGAAAATAATCAGCGAGGATACTACTCGCTGATTATTTCACCGAGCTCCATCATAAGTATAGAGATACGGGTTTTTATAAAATTAAATTTCTACTATTGAAATACCTTTTATCGTTAGATCTCCATTGTCAAAAAAGTATACCCCTGGAGTTAACCGTTCCGATCCATTGGTGCTGAATTCAAGCCTAAAAGGCTGGAAGTCATTTGTTGAATCAAAGTTAGACCCCGTAATAAATTTACTGACAGTATGCGTGTTAGTGTTTCTATCATAAAGTGTAACAAAGGCAATGTTGGCAGTAGTTAGGCTGGATGTTGATAGCTCAAACTGCACTACATAATTACCTGCAGCCGGTGTTGATCCAAAAGAGCTCGTACCTCCAAACGCCATCCAACCTTTGGAGTCTGAAGACGTTGAGGCATGAAGCTCTTCACCAACGATGGAGCCTGTCCCAGAATATATAGATGATGGACTTACAAAGGTATTATCAAACTCATTAGAAGTGACGCCTACAAGCCACTCTTGGTTAGATTCTTCTTTATAAATTACGGGAATGGCTAAATCCCCAGAAAAATATGAAGCAGTGGTTAAATTTAACCATTCAAATGCTCCATCTTGATGTAATATAGAGTTACCAGAACCTATAGCTTTAGTATTTAACCCTCGATTTGTATTTGTTACATCATTCTCAAATGTCTCAAAAATTGGCCCCCAAAAACCAACAGAATCACCATCTTGATATGTATTTTCACTATCGGATGAGGTGGTGTAGTTGTTTGTATACATTAAGTCATAAGTGTCAGTAACTTGGTTGACTATAAGTACTTTATTTAACCATGAATTAGTGCCTGTTTTCTCTGTGCAGTTAAGGGTTTGAATTTCTTGGCGATATGCACCATCCCGGCCTTCTCTGCTTACTAAATAATCGCCTAAGTCGGAGTATTCAATATCAAAGGCCCAACCGCTACCGCCAGCTGCAACGATAGCCCAGTCAAAAACTCTAAATGTAAAATCATCTTGGGCAAAATAACTTACATAAGCTTCAACGCCTAAGTTGGATCGATTTGTTGATGTGGTATACAGGAAGCCATCAATATCCCCGCCAGGTGACTTAGGTGCCACATAATCGGCATAAATGCAAGTGGCGTTGCTCCACAACAACTCGGTTCCGGTATAGGTAATACCCCCACCTTGCCCACCAGGAACTGGGGTGTTGAATTGTGTCAGATTCGATTTTTTCGATAATAGTCGTTTAATTTTTTTTGATCGTTTACTCGATTTGTTTTTTTCTTTGCTAAGGCGTGAGTTTAAGAAGTGAGTCCTCGCATCACCCATTAGAGTAGGGTTGTTTTTTCTTGCATTTTTGGTGGCGTTTAACGCCCACGATCTTTTGTCTTCAACGTTAACCATAATGTGCTCAGGGCTTTCTATGGCAGGCTCTTCAGAGTTGCCATTTGCAAGTGCACTTCCGGACGCTATAAAGCAGGATGCGAGCAGTATTCTATTAAACATGTTGGTTGTCCTTTCTGTGGGATTATAATTTTTTTTTATAAAAATAGTTATGGGTTTCTAATATTATCCAAATATTTGTTGTTGAAAAAAACCTTAAAATGACAATTGATGTCATTCATCTGGAATGTCGTGTCGAGTAATTGTTTATGGGTTCTGTCAATGGCTCATAATTTCGCAGCCCCTTCAAGATAAGGGTAAAGCGGAGACGGCCAAGTGAGTGGTAGCCTCAAGACTATTGGTCAATATGTCGCGAAGCTCCAAGGTTGGGGTATGTTTCGGGCAGGTAGGTGATGTAATCACGAGATTCGTCCATTCGCAGGTATTTACGGACAGTGTTCCGTGATACCTCTAACTCTTGGCTAATGGCTTTGGTAGAGCCGCCATTAACTTGTTTGTAAGGGGATTTAATAATGTGAGCCATGCTCCATTCCTTCAAGTGCTTCCATAATAGTAATTGTTAGGCAGGATAATATACTTTATTCTCGTTTTTGTCTATCAATACTGCGGGCGGTTTTACGTATAAAAAGCATCACAAGGTAAGCTTGAAAGTTTTTAATATATAATCGTATTAAACTTAATCAAAGATCAGAAAATAGTAGGGCAGGCGTGGTTCATGGAAGCTTAACCTAGAGCCTTAATGAGTAGTGGTGCTTGGTAAAGGCTGTGCTGACTTTCGGGTTGGCTTTCTGCGTCGTGAAAACCTGGTAAGGTAGTTTTTTAAAGTACGCATCGTTATTTAATCAAGGCTCTGGATCAATGTTTAACCTATTCAGCATTTGAAGTTTAGGAATTTACCGAAATAGCTCCTTCGCGCTATATGCACGGGCTAAACCATCCTGACTGTTCGGTTTTTATGAGGCTGGAAGGTTAACTGTTCTCGTTAAGTGAAGCCGGTAACTAGTTATTTGGATTGTATTCCCTAGCGCGATTCCTCTCTACAAAAACCGGTATACGGTTCAAATAACAAGATAAAGCCTGGCAAGCCTTAGGCAGCTCATTTTTTTAACGGTATTTCCCCGTATAAGAATTATAGGGTCATGAATTATAGGGTCAGGTCTTGAATTGTGAATGCCGCTGCTATACTCTAAACCCAGATGTCTAGACCAATAAGAATTGAATTTTCAGGCGCCTTATACCACGTTACTTCTCGCGGCAACGCAAGGGCGGATATCAACCTGTCTGAACAAGACCGTTCAGACAGGTTGGGTGTGTTGGATATGTATGCCGGCGCTATAATTGGGTTTGTCATGTATGTTGTTTAATAGATAACCACTACCACTTACTTGTCGAAACACCGGAATCAAATCTGTCATTGGGGATGAGGTGTTTAAATGGTGTCTATACCCAAAGGTTTAATCGTAAACACGGGCGCGTCGGGCATGTGTTTCAAGAGCAACGCCACATTGACGCTGCCGATAACCACTGAGAGCTTACAGAAGCCCCTCTTATGATCACTAAAGCCTGTAATGCTGAGCGAGCTCTTTGGAAAAATCTTCAGCACCTATCTATATTCATTGTGGAGCATGCGAATAGGCATCAATGGTGCTCTCGGCTTTGCATTGGCGCTTTAATGCGCTAACATGTTTACGGAACAGCGAGTTGAATCGTTTTGTTGTGCGGGTGCGCACGTAGATGAATTTTAACTTTTCCGCGTAGCGGCTTCGTCCAATAAAAACATCAAGTGTTATATGATTAAATTTATTCTGATATTAGTCTTTATTTTTCTGTGTGGAGATAGTTCTGCCGATATTGACTTCGACTTTGTTAAGAAAAAATACAAGCAGCATATGTATGTCACAAACTCTCATTACTGCCCTGTCACTATAGAGCTTAATTTTAATTTTGAGAATGCCAAGAGTTCTAAATCTAATGTCTTTGTTTTGCCCGCGAGGAAGAGAATTAAGTTGTTGTATCTTTCTCCAGTTGATAAGCGGAAGCCTTGGAAATATAATTTTTCTTATAACTATATGCTTGGGATAAAAGACAAGGAGCAAAGTGTTTTTTTCAAAATATAACTTGCCGTTCAAAGTCGGCTTAACTTTTGAATCAAGTCAGGGGTTTGATGGTGATTTTACCCATCACGGAGATTATTCGTTTTCTGTAGACTTGAAAGTCCCAGAAGGTACTGAGGTATACCCCGCACGGCCCGGAATAGTTGTTGAAGTTGAAGATGCGTATAGAGATGGTGGAATTGAAGGTAGGTTTAAAAATAAAGATAATTATGTTTTTATTGTTCATAGAGACTCTACTGTAGCGCGTTATCTTCACCTCCGGCATAAAGGAGTAACGGTTAAGGTAGGGCAGAAAGTAGGCAGGAAAACACTTATAGGATTTTCCGGGAATACTGGGTATTCATCAGAGCCCCATTTACATTTTGATGTTTCTTCCCCTGTAAGTGGTTTCAGAAGTAAATCGCTTGAATTTTATTTTACCGATAACTCAGGGAATAAATTTACCACTATTCCAGGTGAGACTTATACTGTTGATCGTTAATAATATAGAGAATCTTAAATGTTAAGAGGGCGAAAATGTAACGGGGTCGACTCTTTACCTTTAGCCATTAACCACTACCGACACTGATCCGGTGGGGGGTAAGCTGACTCAAAATAGCAGTGTCGGTGACAAAGGGTGAACGTCTAGTATCCGCCGCCCAATGCTGTATATCAGGTCTTGAATTATGAATCCCTCTGCCATACTATAAACCCCTATGTCTAGACCAATAAGACTTGAATTTTCAGGCGCCTTATATCACGTTACTTCTCGCGGAAACGCAAGGGCGGACATCTAGCTGTCTGAACAAGACCGCTCAGTACAGACAGTTAAG